>JAQIBZ010000468.1 GCA_027858815.1 Desulfobacteraceae bacterium | reverse complement strand
TTTGTGCTCAGTGATGTCGCTCATCACGACCCGGTAGGCGCACTCGCCTACGGTTTCATGAATGGCTGCATCCAGTTGCGCCCAGAATGTTGTGCCGTCTTTTTTTATTATCCGCAGTTCGCACGACTGCGGTTCTCCGGTGTCAATGAGTTGTTTTCGGTGCTGGTAATAAATATTCTGATCCTCTTTAAGAATGAACCGGGAGACCGGCGGCTTGATCGGCGAATTCCGGGAGAGACCCAGGAGGTCTGAACCGGTAAGATTGGCCTTCAGGATCAGCCCGCTGTCAGAGATGGTGAAATAACCCACCGGCGCCAGGTCGTAGAGATCGAAATATTGTGCCCGGGAGGCGGCTATTTCGGCTTGAACTCTCATCAGCTCATCGTTCTGCATTTCAAGCTCGATCTGATGCACCTGAAGCTGGTGGAATGCCTGCTGTATTTCTTCCGGCGGCAGGTTCCTGATATCTTCCGGCAACCCGGCGGCTTTTTGTTCGGCCATTTCTTCGGCACGCCAGCGGTGTTCTTCGTTTTCGGTCATGTTATTCCCATTTCCGTATTCATCATTCATCATTTTTGCCCCCAATCGCCCGCTCTGTCGTCGAAACTGCATAAGCCTTTCCGGAATCATTTACCAAAAGTGATGCCGTCAGCATCACTTCCACGATTCGTCCATCTTTTGCAATCCGTTTTGAAGGATACGGTTTCAGAATGTCAATCTGGCTGAGCTGCCGTATTTCGACCGTTGTTTTCTCAACTAGGCCCTCAGGGATCATGTCACTGATTTTCATCGCAAGCGCTTCTGACTCACTCCAACCATATGTCTTCACTGCTGCCGGGTTCCAGGCCAGGATGCGTCCTTCAAAATCATGCACCACTATCGCATCCTTTGAGTCGCGCACAACGATGGCCAGGCGGAGCAGTTCATTGGCCTTTCGCAGTTCATCCTGCATTTTCTTCTGTGCGGTAATGTCAGAAAATGAGATCACCGCGCCCTCGATGACGTTGTCGACAGTTCGGTAAGGCAGGATGCGCATCTCATACCACGCGCCCGTCTGGGTCTGTACTTCTATCTCTTTGGGAACCAGGGCGTCCAGCACGGAATGAAGATCTGCAGCCAGTCGGTTATAGTCCAACAGGTTGGAGACAATGTGATTCACAGGCCTTCCGATGTCGCTGGGGATCAGGTTGATGATTTTGGTGGCGACAGGGGTGAACCTCAGGATGCGCAGTTCATGATCGACAAAGACGGTGCCGATGCCGGTACCGGCCAAAAGATTGTTCATGTCGTTGTTGGCCCGGGACAGGTCGGTCACCTTGGTTTGGAGCTCTGAGTTGACCGTTGCCAGTTCCTCGTTGACCGACTGCAGCTCCTCTTTAGATGTTTCCAATTCCTCGTTGGTGGATTGGAACTCTTCATTGATGGATTGCATCTCCTCACTGGAGGATTTATATTCTTCAGTGGAAGTCTGGAGGATTTCTTCCTTGACGCGAAGTTCCTGTCTGAGCGTTGCGATACGTATGTCGACATCAGACTCTTCTGCTTCCTTAATGGTATGCAAGGCGGCTTCCCCTTCCCGCATGGCGTCCGATGCAGGGTCTTGATTCATAACAAACAGATACAAGGGCGCTTCCGGCGTCGCGCCCGGGCCTGTCGTCACCGGGTGGATGGTCATATTGACCGGCGTCAACTCGCCGTTGGTTTTGACGCGCATACCCAGGCAGTTGGCTAATTCTATTTTTCCCGTTGCTTTGTTCATGGCGCCAGTGAGGTCCCTTTTTAATTCTTCCCTGGCGGGCTTCAGGATTTCCGGACTTCCGGCCTCGACCGTGGCGCCCGTGGGCAGGGGCGACTGCACGCCCAATTCCGGTGCCGGCGTTTTTTTGGAATCAGCCGCCTTATCGGGAAGGGTGGCGTCTGATTCTTCTCTTGCCCCCATGGACGGTTGGAGCCGGCCAAGAGCGGTACGCGGAGCCCCGTCAAAATCTTCTTTGCGCTGGTACAATTTTGACATGCGATCTATGGTGGCAAAGAGTGTATCAAACTCGCCGATGGTCTCCGAGGTGCCAAGAAATAAAAATCCGCCCGGATTCAGGGCATAATGGAAAAGGGGGATGAGCTTCTTCTGCAGATCAGCACCCATATAGATCATCAGATTGCGGCAACAGATCAGGTCGATCCTGGAAAACGGAGGGTCCTTGATCACGTTTTGCTCGGAAAAGATCAACATGTCGCGAATGCCTTTGTGGATGCGATAAGCGCTGCCGTCGGCGTCAGCAGAAAAAAAGCGCGCCAGCCGCTCCGGAGAGATGTCGGCGGCGATGCTGGCGGGATAACGCCCGGCACGGGCTGTGGCAATGGCATGGTTGTCAATGTCGGTGGCAAAAATCTGTACTTTGAAACCTTTTTTCAATACCTCCAGATGCTCCTGCATGAGGATGGCGATGGAATAGGCTTCCTCACCGGTTGAACATCCCGTTGACCAGACACGAACCATGCTGCCAGGGGGTTTGCCGGCAAATATTTTGGGGATGACTTGCTCTTCAATGGCTTTGAAAGCCGACGGATCACGAAAAAAATTGGTCACTCCGATCAGAAGATCGCGAAAGAGGGCTTCAACCTCCTTCGGCGTTTGCCGTAAATACTTGACGTATTCTTCACTTGTTTCAATCTGATTGATCGCCAAACGCCGATCAATGCGGCGATTGATGGTGCTTGGCTTGTACCTGGAAAAGTCGTGGGAGGTCTGGGCGCGCAGCAGGATAAAAATTTTCTTCAGCAAATTCTCGGGTTTTAACTCCGGGGTGGCGGTCCTTCGGGCGGGTTTGCGGAAGGCATGGGCGACATAGGCGATGATCCGGGCGGGCATTTCCGAAGGCGGCAGCACATAATCCACCAGAGCGGTGGCAATGGCGCTTCGCGGCATGCCGTCATATTCTGCTGAATCAGGACTTTGGACCATGGCCATGCCGCCTTCCCCCTTGATGGCCCTCAGGCCCTGAGTTCCGTCGCTGCCGGTGCCTGAAAGAACGATACAGATAGCCTTCTCGCGTTGGTCCTGAGCCAGCGACTGAAAAAAGAAATCAATCGGCAGACGCTGGCCACGGGGAGCGGAAGGCTCCATTAATTGGAGCGTGCCATTGAGAAAGGCCATGTCACGGCCCGGCGGGATAATGTAGGCGCAGTTGGGCGCAACGATCATCCCGTCTTCAACTTCAAAGACTTGCATCCGCGTGTATCGCTGGATCAGGTCGGTGAGGATGCTCTTATGGTCCGGGGCCAGATGCTGGACGAGAACAAAGGCCATGCCCGGATCGATGTCGGCGGGCATGCCGGAAAAGAAAGTTTCGAAGGCCTTCAGTCCGCCGGCCGAAGCGCCAATACCGACGATCGGGAAACCGGATTCCGGAGGAACACCTTTTCCTTTGTCCGGCACCGGTTCCGCATCGGTCGAACCTGTTTTTGCGCTCGGGGTCAGCTTTTTTTTCATACACACCTTTCTTCATGCTGCTCCTTTTAACCTGAGTTGAGCGTTTTAAATTTTGAACTATAAAATAGGCCAACGTCCTTAATTTAAAATAAAAATAATTTTTTCAAAATTTGAAACGCTCAACTTAGGTTTAACTTAAATCAGCCTCTTTGCGCTTTATCTTTTTTGTCGGCAACGAGTTTATTAGAATCAATCTATCAAAAAGAAGGGCGAGTGTCCAGATTTTCCTGAATCGGGGTGACAAATCGCTGTTGAGTGATTATGTTATTAAAATAAGATATTCTTTCTGAATAAAGCAAAGGAGACTACAGATGAAAGGCCAGATCGCAAACAGATTTTTTCATTTAACCTTCATGTCCATCACAGTTCTGTCCGCTCTTTTTTTGGTGGAACCCTGCTGGGCGCAAATGAAAGCGCTCAATGACGCCCAGCTTTCCGATACCTATGCCTTAGGATTTTCTGACTTTACAATCATAACCTTAGGTAACGGGACCACCGATACAAACGCATTATTTAATATTAATAGTTCATCGTATATTACGATAGATTCCTTGAAACTAGGATATTACAACGACAACCAATTAAATTCTCAGCCAACAATTACCAGCACCGCATGGGATGAAGACTGGACAAATATACAAATCGGAGGAAGCCTGACCGACCCGACCAAGGATTTTACAACTCAGGGGGCATATCTCCAGGCAAATTTTTCAAATATCGATGATCCGACCATTCGGACATTGAACTCTATCACTATAGGGGCGACGTCCGCCACCGGGGATATTTCCGCAGTCTTTGACAGTTTCAGCGGTAGCATTGCCGATGGTACCAACGGTCCTATTACGGATGCCCATCGATTGGAAGATCTGGGCCTCGGAGCACCTGGCACCATGCGAACAATCACGGCTGCTGACTCCCCTCTTTCGATTCTGCTTTCATTAACCAACGGATATCAGGTCAATTTTGGTGCCGGCTCCACATATCAATAATTGCACTATAAAGATTTTATGTATTAAACAACAAAACCGCCTGTTCCCCCAGCGGTTTTGTTGTAAACGCCAAAATTTCAATATCTGAGATTAAAATTTAAACCCAATTCCTAAAAGATACACAAACCGCCCGTCATTATAATTGTCATCTACTTCATCTGTATCTTCGAAGAGAAACTGGTATTCGATCCCGGCGGTAATAAACGTTGTATCATTGACGAAATATTTCACACCACCTTCCGGCCCTGCAATAAATTGCTCTTCAACCGTATCACCGTATAAGTAGCCGATATTGGCACCAAGGTAAGGGTAGAGGGACCCCGCACCAAAATTAAAATCCAATGATAAACGGGTAGAAGCGTTCCACTTATCGTCACCATGGGCGATATCGACATATGAAATTCCCTGCCGCCAGATCGCTTCAAAATTCCGGGTCAGGAAATACCCCAGACCCGCTTCAAAGTTTAACACTGTGCCATCAAGACTTTCATCGCTGGACCCGTTTCCACCCAGTGTTAATTCATAATCCCCTTGCTGGTATGCCATAGCCGTCGGAGTTACTAACAAAATAGATATAGATACAACAATTAACGTAAACATCAATTTTTTCATTTTTTATTCTCCTTAACAAAATATAAATTAAAAATTATTTCCCAATAAATAAAAAGCTTAAAACCAGAAGATGGAATTAAGTTGACTTGACTCCGGTTACACCTCCTTTTCTTCAGAAATATTTGTGATGTTATTCATCGCTCAATGTCATTAACTTAAGCCATATGCGTAGGGGAGGGGTTTATCCCCTCCCG
>JAQIBZ010000424.1 GCA_027858815.1 Desulfobacteraceae bacterium | reverse complement strand
GGCCGCTCTCAATTTCCTCCACTATCTGACGTTTAAAAGCGTCACTATATCTTACCCTTGCCATTTTACACCATCTCCTTTTCTGGCATAAAGTGACAACTTATATCAGGACGACACCTTCATTGATGTTCATTTTTCCCCCTTCCCCCTTCCCCCTTTTTTCCAATGCTGTTTGCAGTTTTTCATCGTTTTTAACTGATGCTTTTCTGCCGCCACCAACCTTTCGTATTCGAGAAGGCGATAGAGAGCCTCCTAAAGGCAGATGTGTTGTCTGTTTTTTTGAAAATGATTGCTATAATTACAGCAATTGCGTAAAAAATATAATGATGGAATTAACTGTCGACTGGGTATTAAAGTACCTCTAACAGCATGATATAGGAGTCTTTCATGACCAATGCGCCTAAAGACACCAATAAAAACTCCGTTAGCAATAAATCGAATCTTCCGCTAAAAAACCGTGATATCAATGAACAGTTATTGATAAAGGACAGAGCCATTGCTTCTTCGATTCAGGGCATCGGCATCGGCGACCTGGAAGGTAATATCATATATATTAACGATGCGGCGTTACGCATGTGGGGAGCTGAAAACCCCTCCGAAGTTCTGGGCCGTTCTCCTTTGGAATTTGCAAAATCCCAGGAAGAGGCAATCAAAGGAATGCTCGAATTTTTTGAAACAGGCAGCTGGGAAGGAGAAATTGAAGGAAAACGGAAGGATGGTTCCCCCTTATTCCTCCATATATCGGCAAATATGGTCTTCAATGATGAAGGCGAACCTATTTGTACAATGGACTCTTTTATTGATATTACTGAACGCAAAAAAATGGAGGAGGATCTTCGCATCAAGGATTCGGCCATTGCTTCGTCCATTCAGGGTATCGGGATTGCTGACCTGGAAGGAAATATTACTTATGTCAATAAATCTGCAATGCGGATGTGGGGTACGGATGATCCTTCCGAGCTAATCGGCCAGTCTGCCCTTACCTACGCGAAATCTCAAATTGAAGGGATAAAAGTACTGACCGCAGTACTTGAAAACGGCAGTTGGGAAGGAGAAATTGAAGGAAAAAGAAAGGATGGAGCAATATTTGTTACACTGCTTTCTGCAAATCTCGTTTACAATGATCATGGAAAGCCTTTTTGTATCATGGTATCATTGATTGATATTACTGACCGGAAAAAAATGGAAGAAGAACTCCGTATCAAAGATTTTGCGATTGCTTCCTCTGTTCATGGTATCGGGATTGGGGACTTAGAAGGCAAAATTACTTATGTCAACGATGCTGCCCTGAAAATGTGGGGTGCGACTTCATCAGATGAAGTCATTGGACGTTCTTCTCTGGAACTAGCCGAATCGCACAATGAAGCGCTGAAAATAATGCAGGCTGTCCTGGAAAACGGAAGCTGGGAGGGAGAAGTTTCCGGCAAAAAAAAAGACGGATCATCTGCGACTCTCTTTTTATCTGCCAATATCGTCTATAACGACAATGGGGAACCCATCTGCACCATGGATTCCTTTATTGATATTACCGATCGTAAAAAGATGGAAGAAGACCTCGAAAGAGTCAATGAAGAATTGGAAATAAGAGTAGCCGAACGTACCCGGGAACTTTTAATGGCAAACGAACGGATGATGAAAGAAATTGAAGAAAGAAAACAAATTGAAGTGTCATTAAGACGAACTGAAGAAGAATTACGACAGCAAACACTCAATCTTCAGGAAACCAACACAGCCTTAAAAATCTTATTGAAACAGCGTGAGCAGGATAAAGAAGACCTTGAAGATAAAGTGCTGTCCAATGTCAAAGAACTGATCCTTCCCTATATTGAAAAGCTAGAAAATACCCGCCTTGATAAAAGCCAGGAAACCTATCTGGAAATACTCAATTCTAACATCAACGAAATCGTATCCCCTTACCTTAAAAAAATATCCGCACAATTTCAAAATTTTACCCCCATGCAACTCCAGGTTGCAGATCTTGTGAAAGCCGGTAAAACAACAAAAGAAATTTCAGAAGTTCTCAATCTGTCCGACAGGGCTATAGAATTTCACCGCAATAATATTCGTAATAAACTGGGTTTGAAGAATAAAAAGATAAATTTAAGGACCTATCTGTTGTCTTTGTACCAATAATTGTAAGCGTTCACAGGGCACCGCACCTGCTTTGTTCCCGGGCACTTGAAGTACGACGAGTACGTCTTCGTGCCCGGCGCCTCGCATCTGCGGCACCCTGTAAACGGTTACAGATCAGTGATTTACGAAAAACTAATAATTACGACCCCGTGAACGGGTACAAAAATTCAAACAAATCGGTGAATATTTATTATGGATAAAGTTCTCATCGTAGACAGCGACAAAAACAACCTGGACAGGATTGAGAAAGGGTTCAAAGAACTCCATCATTTTGAGCTATTAACCGCACAAAGCGGAAAATCCGCCGTTAGCATATTAAAAAAAACAAAAATAACCGTTCTCATTACGGATATTAATCTGGCCGATATTGATGGCGTTCAACTACTGGCATATATGACACGAAATCACCCGTCTACGCCCTGCGTGGTCATGCTGGAACCGGGAAAACCAAGACCCTGGTTTACGGACCGGACCGGTCACGAAGATGTCTTATATTATCTTGAGAAACCTTTTGAATTCGGTGCATTGGCTTCCATTATCTTTGTCGGGCTGAACTTAAAAGATGAAGGCCTGACGATAAAAGGCATGACACTTAAAAATTTCCTGCCGCTGATCGTGTTAAGCAGAAAAACATGCCAGATGGAAGTTATCAGCGGAAGCCAGAAAAAAGGGTATTTATATTTTGACACCGGCGTAATTTTAGATGCGCACTACAATAACAAGACCGGCGATCAGGCTGCCAAGGACATGGCTCAGTGGGAGAGTGTCAGCATTTCATTTGCCAAACTCCCAAAAGATAAAAAAAAGCAAAAAATTCATACCAAGCTGCTTGAGATTGCCGGTGCCATCTGGAAAGAAAAAGCAAATCCCAAACCGCCCCCCAAGAAACCGGCTGCCAAGCAGCCTGCAAAGGTCGCCCCACCGCCTCCGGCTCCTGCAGGCAATCAGTCAAAACTGCAGACCGCATTATCACGCCATGTCAATATAATCAAAACCATCAAAGGGTATAGCGGATTGGCCATATTAAGCCCGGACGGGAATATTCTGGCGTATGACGCGGCAGGCAGCTCCCTCGATTTTAAAGGCTTTGCAAAAGAATTCAATAATTTATTCGCACAATGCAGCACAACTGTCCGACAGAAAGGCATGGATCAGTGCACCGGGCTGACTATACATACCAAAAAAGCGGTGATCATCATCATGACATCCGATGTTTACAAAGAAGGAAACTTCAGATTTATCGGCATTATGGATCCGGAAGCCAACGGCTTTTTCATGCAGAGCCAGCTCTTAAGAGTGATTCCTCAAATCCTTGCCCCTGCATAATACTGACTCATTAAAACTTACATAAATGTAATTTCCTACCTCGGCCTTTGACGTTAAAGAAATGTTATCATACTGAAAAATAAATACTTTTTTGATTCCTTGCTCCGACAATCTTCCTATTAAGTGCTCCAACCTGACCATTTTTTAAATGATTCCACTATCAGATGTTATCTATTTGATATTAAAGTAAAATAAAATAAAAAAATTATTTCCTTGACTGTAAAAACAATAATTTGTTATCAAACCGCATTCATCCAATTTAATATATACAGTGGTACGATGAATAAAAAAAAAATATTTGATTATAAAAAGAACCGGCCCTGGGCGAAAGATCTCCAGATTATTTCTCAACTGGGCCTGACAATGGTCGGTTGTATTGCTTTTTGTTTTTTTGTCGGGCTCTATATAGGTGAGTGGATCGGATTTAAAGGATTCTTTATAACCATCTTCACCATCCTCGGGGTCATCGGCGGAGGGGTTGTGGTTTACCGACAAATTATGGAAACATTTGAAGACAAAGACTACCAGAATGGAAGAGATTAGAAAAACCCAGAAGAAATACTGCTCCATTGCGATTACGTTTGCCATATTTGCAGGAATCGTTTTTTTCCTGTTCGGCTTAAAGCCAATCGGCAAAGGCCTCATTCTCGGGACCATTTTCAGCATATTCAATTTTATTTTAATGGGAGAAGCACTCCCGATGAAAATCGGAATATCGCGAAACCGGGCCGGTGTGTATTCTTTTCTTTCTATTCTCTTCCGCTACGCATTACTGGCAATCCCGCTGGTCTCAGCCATTAAACTGGCACGATTTAATATCGGGGCAACTGTTTGCGGCATTTTTATGGTTCAGATGGTCATCCTGGCGGATAATATTCTCCACCAGTATTATTTTTCAACCCAAAAAAAAAATTACACTGAAAAATTATTATGGAAGAATTAGGCAGAATACATCAACTCATTGTCCCGTTTCTCGGTCATAACATGACATTTAATCTTGAAGTCATCTTAATGACATGGATTGTCATTATTGGACTTCTTGTATTTGGTTTTCTTGCTGCCCGAAATAAACGGATCATCCCCAGACCGGTACAGGTTATGGGAGAACTTTTTGTTTCACAGTTTTTTGCATTAAGCGAAGATGCCCTTGACAAGGAACTGGGGAAAAAATACGGTCCCATGATCTGTGCACTGTTTATGTTTCTGCTGCTTTCTGACTGGCTCGGCATGATTCCGCATCTTCATGAACCGACAAAGGATTTAAACACCCCATTGAGCCTGGGGCTGATGGGATTTGTCATCGCCCATTATGCAGGCATCCGGGCCAAGGGGTTTAAGGCCTATATCAAGGCTTATTTTGAACCGTTGTTTTTTATGATGCCCTTGAATCTTATAGGAGAACTGGCAAAGGTGGTCTCCATCTCATTCCGGCTTTTTGGAAACATCATGGGCGGCTCTATAATTATTCTGGTGGTATCTCATCTGACATACAGCATTCTTCTCCCGCCATTTTTAAATATGTTTTTTGGTATTTTTATTGGGGCTATTCAGGCATTTGTGTTTACAATGCTCACCATTGTTTATATCGCAGTACAGGTTAAATAGATCATGACGGATGATATTCAAATATGGGTAAAAGTTGCTGCGTTCATCGGCGGCGGAATGGCAATGGGCTTTGGCGCCCTCGGGGCGGCGATTGGTGAAGGCTATACTGCTTCAAAAGCCAATGCAGCAATAGCGAGGAATCCTAAAATATCCGGAGAATTATTCAAGACAATGCTTATTGGTCAGGCCATTGCTGAATCAGCATCTATATTTGCACTGGTCATCGCCATGATCCTGTTGTTCACTAATTTTTCGGCGGAATCCTATGTTATGGTATCAGTTTTGCTATCAGCCGGACTGTGTATGGGACTGGGTGCAATCGGGTCCGGCATCGGGTCCGGTTTCCCGGCTGGAGAAGCTTGTACCGGTATGGCACGGCAGCCTGCGATGAGCAGCAGATTGACCACCAACATGCTGATTGGATCTGCCGTATGCCAGACACCTGCAATCTTTGCACTGGTCACATCTTTTATCCTGCTGTTTACCAATTTTTCAGACCGACCTGTTTCACCGGCCTGGGCGGCCATTCTTGGCGCAGGGTTTGCGTCCGGACTCGGAGCGATCGGTTCCGGACTGGGAGGCGGCCTTGTTGCACAGGCCAGCTGTGAAGGAATTGCCAGGCAGCCACTAAGTGTAACACCGGTCACCAATGTAATGCTGCTGGGGCAGGCGGTTACCCAGACAACTGCTATTTACGGACTGCTGATCAGTTTTATTCTCATGTTCAAAGGGTTTGCACCTGCTCAATCAATAGCTGAATCAATAGCCCTGCTGAGTGCCGGTCTGTGCATGGGCATCGGCGCCATTGGCCCTGGTATCGGGGAAGGATTTACGGCTCAAAGCGCGGTGAAGTGGATTTCCCGCAACAAGTCCGCCACTGCGGATTTAACCCGGACCATGCTGGTCGGCCAGGCAGTGGCTGAATCCACAGGTATCTATGCACTGGTTATTTCACTGGTGCTTATTTTTGTTATATAAATTTAATCGCAACAAACTATTTTTAATATTTTTTAAAAAATTCAAAACCAATCATTTGGGAGGATCAACAATGGCTATTGAAGGTACACATATTGTCCAGGCAGCAGCTTTTTTGGGAGCAGGTTTATCAATGGGATTAGGTGCCATCGGACCCGGTGTCGGGGAAGGTCTTGCCGCAGCAAAAGCGTGTGAAGCCATCGGCAAGAATCCGATGGAAGCAGGTCTTTTGACCCGTACCATGCTGGTCGGCCAGGCGGTTTCCGAGTCCACCGGGATATACGCACTCGTTATCGCATTGCTTCTGCTTTTTGTTGTTTAATTTTTGTGCAATAATTTAATGGATGACTTCAGATGCATATTATCAGCAACATAGCACTCATTACCATCAATGAAACGCTGTTTATTCAGTTGATTTCTTTTCTGATTTTTCTGTTTCTGATCAACCGCATCATGTTCAAACCGCTTCAAGAAACTATCCAGCAGCGTGAAGAACATATAAACGGCATTGCCAGCGGTATTGAATCATCAAAAAATCAGCTTTTGGAAATGGAAAAAAATTTAAAAATTCATGAGGCGGCCACAATTAAAGAGGCCAGTAAGCACAAAAATGGATTAGAAGAAGACGGGACCCGTCTTGCCAAAGAAATTCTGGATGAATCACGAAAAGAAATCCTGGGCATCAAACAGGAAAGCCAGCAATCTATTGACAGCCAGATTTCAAGAGCCAGAACTGAAATTAAAAATGAATCAGTAAAGCTGGCTGAGCTAATCATGGAAAAAGTACTGGACCGGAGACTGGCCCAATGAAAAACCATATCATATTCAAAAACCGGCTGCTTATTTTTTTTGCTTCACTTTTTTTTGTTCATATTATGTGTTCTTCAGCATTCGCATCCGACCCTTCATTGCGACCGATTTACGACAAAATCATGCTATGGATCAACTTCTTCATCCTTGTTTTCATCATCGTTAAATATGGCAAAAAACCTTTTATGAACTTTTTGCAGGGTCAGAAAGATGAAGTGGCCGACCAGATTAACCGACTCCAAAAACAAAAGAATGCCCTGGAAGCTAAAATCAACAAGACCCACACAATGATTGAAGACAGCAGCGTCCGTTTTGAACAAATCAAATCCAGAATTATGGAGGATGGCGAACGCTCCAAACAAAAAATCATTGACGATGCCAAAATGCAGAGCAAAAACATTATTGAAGTTGAAAAGTTAAAAGCCACAACTCAGATTGCACAGGCAAAAGACGAGTTTATGGCTGAACTGGTTGACGAAGCCAGCGCTTTGGCACAAAAAAAGCTGCCTTCAGAAATCAATGATTCGGATCATAATAATTTACTGGATCTTTTTCTTTCAAATATTTCTCAAGCGCCAAAAGCTAAAGTATAACAGCCTTATTTGCCTGTTGCGGCAATCAAATATTTTTTAGACAAAAAGCGGGAACGGTTTTTAAAAACCGATTCCCGTTTTTTTGTCTATTTCACGGCCACTCCTTCCAAAGCCTTTCAAAAAGGTATATTGACCAATGCACTGAGCCCCCACCCCTATTTGTTCCGGCTTACCGTCGGCGCCCCGATTATCACCAAAACAATGCAGCAGGATATTTTATGTGTGGCTGGTTTTATTTCTGCTTTTTATACCCTACTTGTGGGATCAAAGATTGTGATTGCAATTATTTCAGGAAAATCCAGGGCTTTTCTGACCGGCAGGGTCTATATCTATGTTATGCGAGGTTTGGGTCTCATTTTGTGTGTTTTTACCGGACTTCTGGTCAAAGATGGATTGCACTTGATGGGGTAAATTTGTTCTGACCGCAAAGCCCATTAACCATGGGCCTGTTGACGCATTGACGCATTGACGCATTGACGCATTGACGGTCGGCACGGTCGGCACGGTCGGCACGGTCGGCACGGTGGCCGACCCTACGATGCGTGTTGCCGTAGGGCGGGCCACCGTGCCCGCCAGTCAAATTGTATAGAACAAATTTACCGTGAAACTGTGTGACTGGAGATTTCTCAATTATTCGGGTAATCTTAAAATGGAGAATGCCGAACAGTGATTTTACTAATTATAAGCTAACAATGTAATAATATCAAATCGAAACGTATTCTATTGTTAAATAGTGGTTGAACGGAAAGTCTCAAAATTGCACTTTTTCTGTCATTGCATCGAGGGCGGTACGACCGAAGCAATCTCATTATCGACAGGGGTTTACTTTGTCGTTCGTTCCTCACTCCGCGTAATGACAACCTGGATTTAGAGGTTTTCGGTCAGGCACTGCTATGAAACGGGTGTTGTCAAGACCACAATTTAATTTTTTTCACATGTCATTATTTTCTCTTTAATTGCTCTTTGACAATTTTTTATCAAATATTATTCTGGGGTTGCTTCGA
>JAQIBZ010000361.1 GCA_027858815.1 Desulfobacteraceae bacterium | reverse complement strand
CTTATCACCAATCGCATCAGACTTACTGACACGTCAAGTCCGTAAATACCGGACCATTTGCTGATTTCTTTCTTTTTTTCTGTGCCATTATGCCGGAAAGAAACAACGATCTCTTTAATATGATATTTTTTGACGATTTTGTCCAGCTGATCATGCCCACCTAAAACCGGATATCCGTGAATTCGTTTTCCTGTTTTCAAGGGATTGTCATCGATAAACCCGACAATAGAAAGTCCCAAACTATGATTTGTTTCTATTTCATGCACAACCATCAGACCACCGATGCCGGCACCGTATATTAAGGTCGGTTTTCCGTTTTTATTTTCCCGATAGCACCACTCATCCAGGATTCGAAAGAAAAATCTAGAAAACAATACGAAAATAAGCATCACCCCCCAGTAGATGACAAAGACAGCTCTTGAAAAACTCTGAAACCGGTATAAAAATAGTATAATAAGAATTGCCAAAACGGTTCCGGCGGTCACCCCTTTAACATAAATCCCCAGGTCTCCCAAGCGCGATCCCCACCATAACCGATCATAAACGCCAAATATATAAAAACAAAATATCTGGCTAGCGAACAGGATTGGTAAGGACTTCAAGAAAAAAGCGAAATCCGGCCCCATATGCCATTCAAATCGCAATAAGTAGGAAATATAATATGCCACGGTTATTAAAATCAAATCGAGTAAAATTGCAAAAAGCGTTCTCCAGTAACCGGCTTTAATAAAAACAGGAACCAAAACGCCGGTCGGTTCTGATGTTTCCGAATACACCTTGACATTTGCCAGATAAATCCAGAATAATAACACCAAAATTAAATAAAGTGTTATTATTACAACACTTATACTATAATCTAGCGGATAAATACATAAGGCAAGCAATCCGGATATGACCGCAAATAAATATAGCACAACCACGGCTTTTCTTTCTGAAAAACCAATCGCAACCATCCGGTGGGATGAATGATCCCGCCCTCCCTGAAAAATCGATCGGGAAAAAAGTCGACGCATAAAACTGACAAAAGCGGTATCAAGAATGGGAATGAACAGGATAAAACAGGGAACTGCGACAACTGACAATTGATTGAATAAGGTGCCGCCCTGGACATGTGAGGGGACCTCAAGTACACTTAAACAAGCGATAATAAAACCAATTAAAAGGCTTCCGGCATCACCCATAAAAATAGATGCCGGGCTGAAATTATAGATTAAAAACCCCAGAAGACTTCCTAAATAGGCAGACAACATCAGCTGAACCGGTTTTATCAGATGATGAGATCCTGGCATCACAAAAAGCCAAAGAAATAGGAAAAAGCCTGCTATGCATGCAATACCAGCTGAGAGGCCATCCATGTTATCCAGCAGATTAAAGGCATTGGTTATTCCAACAATCCAAAAAATGCTGACAACAAGATTTGCAGTCTTTGAATCAAACCAACCCACTTGAAAGCCAAAAAGCACTAATACGGATGCGATTATAACCTGACCAATCAATTTATACTGGGGGTTGATTTCGAAAATATCATCAAACAGCCCAAGGCAAAAAATGGCAGCCCCTCCAAAAGCAACGGGCAACATCGGCTGAATGAATTGATTAAAGCCCGCAAATGTTAAAGCGCCAAACAACCAGGCAATCATCATACTGATAAAAATACTGATGCCACCTAACAGTCCGGTTGGTTTTTTGTGCCATCGATCATCTCTGGGATTGGCAATATAATTATATTTTACGGCAAATCGCCTGATGTAAGGCGTTAAAATGAGAGATAAGGAAAATGAGATGAAAAATGTTATAAAATCAGCCAGAAGAAAATTCATGATTATAAATAATAATCAATTACACTCTGAACGATCGACTGCAAATCATTCTGGGGCTCAAAACCAATCAACTTTTTGAGCTTGGATATATCCGGTGATCGTCTCTGCATATCCTCAAAGCCGGGCCCATACGCCCTGTCATAAGTAATATATTCGATATCGGAAGAGCTCTGCGTCATTTGTTTCACCAGATTCGCCAGTCCTATGATGGTAATTTCCTCTTCATTGCCCACATTTACGATCTGACCTTCAGCCCGGGGTTCATCCATCAATTTTGTCATGGCTTTTATCACATCGAAAACGTGGGTAAAACTTCTAGATTGACTACCGTCCCCATAAATAATTATCGGTTTTCCGATTAACGCTTTTTGGACAAAATTGGGAAGGACCATACCGTATTGCCCGGTCTGCCTGGGCCCAACCGTGTTAAACAGGCGCGTTATGATTACCGGCAACTTTTTTTCCTCATAATACGCCAGTGCCAGAAATTCATCAAACGCTTTGGAACAGGCATACGCCCAACGCCTTTTTGTGGTCGCCCCCATTAAACGGTCCGCATTTTCGGACAAAGGATGCGAGTTATCACCATTCATTATTTTTCCATAAACTTCGCTGGTTGATGCAATCAGCACTTTTTTCTTATATTTGTTGGCTATTGCAAGTACCATCTCGGTACCTTTGACATTCGTTTCAAGGGTCTCGACCGGCCGGTTCATAATCAGCTTAACGCCGACAGCAGCAGCAAGATGATAAATATAATCACACGTTGATACCATTTTATCCATCAATGATTCATTCAAAATTGTATCGACAATGAGATTAAAATTTTTATTTTTCTGATGTTGATGAATATTTTTCATACTACCCGTACTGAGGTCATCAATCGCAAAAATCTCATGGCCTTTTTCAATTAACATGTCGATCAAATGCGAGCCAATAAATCCGGCACCACCTGTAATTAATATTCTCATAAGCCTGTCTCTATATTATTGAATCAAATAGTACAAAAAACATTACAAAAAAAACGAACCTTTGATATGCCGATTGGCAACTATTTCAAAGGGATCTATATTCATTTGCAATTACAATAACTGCCAATTGGTTATTTATCAAAGAAACCGATCATCTTTGTATTCTTGCTTTGATTTTATGCATACCTTTTCTTAATTGCATATTAGCCCATTGGGTGAACCCATCTCTTTTGTGTTCAGAATGCCAATCACCTTTGATTTCTTTACTTAATAACGATATTTCATTTTCAATTTTTTTAATGACAAGTTTAGTTTCGTCAACATCGCTTGTCAATTTGTTATTATGTTTTCTTTTATTTTGCGATTGGGATGCATTGCCGGAAGAATCCGTACCTATGTCGTCACGAAGGACCTGAAATCTTTCTGAGAATAATAGATTAAAGTGCTCAACCCATGAACGCCCAGGCATATATGCAAGGGACCGTTTAAACACGGCTACTTTATATTGAGGATTCAGATCTTTACGCCAATATATTTCTTTTGCATTTGAATCATAAAACCTGTATTCCGCCGTAATTTTACTTACATGATGGAATTGATAAGATTGGGATAATCGTATCCAGAAATCCCAGTCTTCAAAAAAATCCAGAGATTCGCAGAATCCTGAAACTTTTGAAAGAACTTCTCTTTCAAAAAGAACGCTCATTATCGGAATATATTTAAAAAAAAGGAGTAATACAGAATTGAAATCGTAATTATATACGACTTCTTCATAAACCCGATTATCCGAAAATTCAGGCGACCCCTTAAAGTATACATTTTTAATACTGGAATAGACGACTTGTTTATCACTCCCATAACAGCATGATACCAATGTCTCCAGATGTTCCGGATACAAAATATCATCATCATCCAAAAAATTTATATATTGCCCCTTTGCTGCGTGCAGTCCCGAATTGGCAGCTTCCGCACACCCTTTATTTATTGAATGCGCAATGTAGGTTATTGGTACCTCTTGAACGACTGCCTCTGCTAAACCTTTTACATCAATGCCCCCATCATTTACCAGAACAATCTCAAAATTACGATACGTCTGATGAACAACCGACATTAATGCATTTGTCAACAACTCAGGTCGGTCTTTTGTCCGGATGATAACAGATACCAGCGGCCCAATTTCAGTGATTGCAGGAACAAGTTTCTGCAATCCCTGCTGGTAAACCGTAATAAAACTGCTTTTTCTGAGAACATCGGCAGGCAGCAGATAAAAAGCTTCCGCGTAAAGCGAATCTTTCGGTAATGTTAGTGATCTGAAACGATTCAATCCTTTTGAGATATCTTTGTAATCTATTTCTTTTAACTGACTTTGGTATTGATCGATAGCTGCGAATTTTTTTTCCGAAACTTCCGAAATATCAACTATACAATTGGGATTTACAAGTTGATTGACTTCATAAAAAGCAATATCAAAATCACCCGCACAACTCTTTACCGCATTGCAAATTAAAAAATGTGCGGCCCGATGATCCGGATGGAAATCGTATGCCGAGGGGGCATAGATTAAATCCGGTTTAAATTTATTTATGGTTTCGATAATTTGATAAATCGCATTGTGTGCGCCACCAAGCTGCCTGTCTTCAAAATTGAAAAATACAACCTGTTCAATACCGAGAACTCTGCATGCCCTGATTGTTTCATCACGCCTGATTGCAATATAATCATTTCTGTCTGTGGTGCCTTTCGTATCTCCGGCAACACCATTTGTTAATAGTACAACTTCAATTTGATCACCCGCAGCCGCATGTATTGCCAGGCTTCCACCGCATGCAAGTGTCTCATCGTCCGGATGCGGCGCAAAAACAAGCACCCGATTCCCGGTTAAATCACTTGAGTGATAGGGTATAAGTTGATTTTCGGATATCATTTACCAAGTATCTTTATAATAATTTCAAATTAAATGTGCACGCGTAAAAAAGTATTCAGATGGCTACGATAAAAGTTCCATATGCAAGGCGCAGTTATTTTTCAGACAAGAAATAATAAATATAGTAGGCTTTAGTCATCAATTAAATTTCCCAGGAATGCTCCATGTATACCCAGCCATATGTATCTGCCTTTTTATTTATCGCCAATTCTTTCGATGTCTTATAATCATATACATGCATTGCATGTTCATCCAGAATAAACGCAAATGCTTTATAAGATCCATTGATAAGATTTATCTTGGGAAGCCTGACGGTCACTGTTTTGATGCCGTTGATTTCTATCGGCAAATATGCATCACCTTTTGTTGAAACCCCGAAAACAGTTTCACCGGAATTTGAATCAAAACCAATTCCAATATGAAATATCATTGAACACTGGCTTTCAATTTTGAGCACAATTGATAAGTCATCCCCGTATTTCGCCGTAGTCCTTTCGGAACCATCCTGCTCAATCACCTTTATCGAATTTATCTTAATCGGTGACTTGCGAATATTTGATTCTGGATACGGGTTATTCTCCTGTTTTTCCTTACTCCACTTTTCGTATGCCATTACCACGTTATCGGTATAACCTAATTCCCTCACCTTACCCTTGTCCAGCCACAAAACACGATTACACAGTTCAGAGACAAAGTATAAGCTGTGGCTGCAGAACAAAATCGTTTTATCCGCATTACGAAAATTCATCATTCGATCAACACATTTTTTTTGAAAATGCTGATCCCCGACACTCAGCGCTTCATCGATGATCAGAATATCAGGATTTACACTTGTCGCGATTGAAAAAGCCAGTCGAACATACATTCCGGAAGAATATGTTCTTACCGGGCGATCAATAAAATCCTGAAGTTCGGCAAAGTCAATAATATCTTGTTCAATACTTTGAATTTTTTCATGTTTTAAACCCAGAAGCGTCGCATTTAAGTATATATTTTGACGACCGGTAAATTCAGGATGAAATCCGGCACCTAGCTCTAACAAAGCCGCGACCTGACCTTTCATGGTAAAATGCCCCTCCGAGGGACGAATAGTTCCTGCGAGCAGCTTCAGCAGGGTGCTTTTCCCCGCGCCGTTATCGCCGATAATCCCGAATGTCTCATGTTTTTTGACAGAAAATGAAATATCTTCCAAGGCAGAAAAGACCTGATGATATTGACGACGGAACAGAACTTCCTTCAACCGGTCAGACGGCTTCGTATAAAGACGATAACTTTTGCTAACATTTTCAGCGGTTATGGCATACATATTCTAATATCATTTTCTCTTATATACATAAATTTCAAAATAAATCCGCATCCGCCATGGAATAATACATATTATGTGAACCCCAGTCCCACGGCAGGCGTGGCGAAAAGCTCCGTCCGGTAGGAACAAACCCGAGCGGTTCTTGATGAACAGCAAATCCGCATGAAACAAGAATATTAGTTAAAAAATGATTTGCCGGCAACCAGGTCTTTGCTTTTTTAATATTCTGTTTAACAAACTCAGCAGCCATTATTGCCATAAAATCCTGAACCATAGAAAGAGATGGCGGCATTAATAAATCAACCATTATCAGCATATCTTCATCTTGCGCAAACACGGCATATCCAATGAGTTGAGAATCCGGGTTTAAAGCATAGCCGTATATCTTGTATGAATGTATCGGGTTCATCTGAAACCGCCATTTTAAAAACTGCTTATCCCGTATTACCGAAAACGGATAAAATTTTTGACATTCAGGCCAGATATCTTTGCCAGCATCATCAATATTTGAAATGTTTATAACCCGCCCCTGAAAATGGCTGTTTTCCGCCAAATCCCTTACCAGGGCGAGCAAAAAAGACACCCCGCCACTTAGTTCATTATATTTCAAATACTTATAACCAATGTCAAAATGGTATTTTCCGGGAAACCCATAAATAAAAGCTGCTTTTTGTGGACCGCCAAAATATTCAAAAAAAGATTCGACCGTCTTTATAAACAATCCGGTTTTCCGATAATCCGGATGCGACATAACATCAGAAAGATGAATTATTTCGATAGATCCACCTCCAATACTTGCGCGATAAGGAATTCCGCTATACATTACAACCACTTCACCGGTTTCTTTTACACACAGAAAAATCCGGTTTCCATATGGGTTATTCGCATATTTCCATCGCCAATACGCCGATGAAATATCTTTTTCAAACACGGTTTGCCAGAGAGACAACACGGCGTCTTCATCTTCGACCTGATATGGACGAATAGTATACTTTTCTGATTTTATGATTATATCTTTGTCCATTTCCATAAATTTACCAACTCTGAATGTTCTTGACGCGCCCGCACATAATAAGTTCCGGGAGACAATCTTTTCCAGGCATCTGCCGGAAACTCAAAACGATATCCATCAATGCAGGATTGGGCGAATGGAATAAATAATGGATTTATTCCAACTTCAAAAAACACCTTCTTACGAGATTTACATAAATTTTTATCAATTTCAAAAGCGGGGGGCCTGTTAATTTGCCCCATCTCTATACAATCATGAGAAATTGCTGGATGATCAATATGAGGCATCGGTTGATACACTGCTTGGTTGCCATAATACTTTTTTAAAAAAAGGTCCCCGGATGTTTGCATCGCAAAAATCTTTTTTCGACTCGGCTCGGGAGACTGGTTATAATAGTGAATGGCTTCCGCTTTTGGAACACATAACGGATTAATGCCCTCAAGCACCGCTCTTGCACAAAGATCTGTATCTTCAAAATATAAAAAAAACCGTTCATCGAACAACTTATTACCCATCGATCTAACCCAGGCAGTATTTATCAGTATACAAGCTCCGGACAGAAAGGGTTCGTAAAAAGGTTCTGTTGACTTCCAGAACCGGTCATGGCGGATATGCCAGTAAAACGAATACAGCTTTGCATCCAGGGCATAGCGGTCTGCACATGCCTGCCCAGCATGAGACCACAACGCCTCCCCTGTGGCTGGCGGGAGACAAAGCTGGCAATGATCATCCCAATAGAATCGTGGGCCGACAAGTGGCGACCGACAATTAATAGCTGCACTCATGAGATGTTCCAGGCAACCTGGCCTTAGCCTGACATCCGGATTGATCACCAGCATCCATTCCGAATCAACAGACGGGATGGTCTGATTGATGGCGGCACCAAACCCAATGTTTGATTCATTATGAATTAACCGGAGTTTTGCGAATTCATCGGCAAAACTTTTGGGTATATCCTGACTATTATCGACAACTATAATACGGGTAACAATGGGCATCGCTTCCAATTGCCGAATCAGGCCGCGGGCCAGCTCTTGCGTTTTATAATTGACCATCACCACGGAAATCTTCATTGTTTCTGAGCTCTTATAATAATTTCTATCGTTAAAAGGTGTTCCCGGTTGCCATACCCCTTATCCAGCATATCTTGAATAAATTGATTTCCGGCCGGGGTGGGTGGCGGCTGAACACGGTCAATCAAGTCAATAGAAAAACCGGCATCTTCAAGTGCTTTAACGATATCATTTTCTGTAAACCACCGGATATGCGTAATACATTGCGGCCCCCACGGAATATATTGGAATCGGCCCTGGATTAAATCCCGAACAATCGCCCAGTGTCCGGCATTTGGCACGCTTAATACAAGGTAGCCCTTTGGATTCAGCATTGAACATAAGGAATCCAGTATTTTCCATGGATTTTCCAGATGTTCGAGCAACTCACCACAATTAATTAAATCAACCGGGTACGGAAGGTCAAGAGAATCCACTGAACAAACAAATACGTCATCATAATACTGACGAGCGGATTCAGCCATCATGGGATTCATTTCAACACCTGCCACAAAAACATCCGGCCGATCGGCTTTCAAGCGCTTGCCGTATCCGCCCTTAGCGCAACCAACATCAAGAATGAGAGACACTTCCGGGGGGATTAATGCAATCAGATCTTCCCGTGCAGAATCGAATATATTAAAAAACCGATGGAGCATGGCACCGGAATCAACAACCCGCACCCCATTGATAAAATTATTCAGTTTTGCAACGGGTATATCTTTCGCCGCACTTCTGATGGCATCGTTTGAATAAAGAATACATCCCGGATCAAGTTGATCAACAAGCAGTGCAGCAGATTCCGATTGCGTGGAGATTAGCTGCGAAACCTCCAAAAAAGTACTGATATTATGATATGAAAAATCCAGTTTCGCCTGTTGATCTTTGTATCGGCTATCACTAAATACTGGGCCACAGGCCGCATATCCATTTTTCAATGAATTTTGCAAATGTTCAATCGCGCCTTTATGCAGTACAATTAATGGATCTGTAATAATCAGCAGATCATCATTGGCAGAAACGTAAGATAGAAAACTGCTCAACAGATCACCCTCGGCATAATCTATCCAACAATTCAGCGCATCTATCGTCTGACATAATCTTTGGCTTTCTTTTCGGCAAAAATCATACGCAAAATGCATTTCAAAAATCTCTGGCGGGACAAATTTCGGCCAGAAAACAGATATGCTTCTTTGGGAGATTGTCATTGTAACTTATTACCCACAAAAAAAAGATTAATTAATAGACACTTTCAACTCTTTTGCAGTTGTTAAAAAAGATTCAGCAATCTTTTCTATATTTTCAGCTACCTTATCACTATCGAATCGATTCTGAACCACCTGGGCTCCACGTCGATGGAGACGGGTATATTGCAATCTGTTTTTTAAAATTGAACTGGCACACGCTGCAATGGCTTCCGGGGAATGGATATCTACAAAGCAGGCATAATCGTGCGTTGAATCAAAACTCAAATAAGACGGAATTTTTGTCAATACAACGGGAATACCGCAGGCCATTGCTTCTGCCGCAGGCAAACCAAAGCCCTCTTGGGGCAATGACGGAGCCAGCAAAAGATCCGTTTTCATAAACATAGAAACCATCTGACGAGGATAAAGTTTAACATAAGATTCATCGACCGGCGTAATGCGTTGTTCTTCCTCTGTAACAGGAAATAACGATGCCCGGATTAATCGCACATGATTAAATTCCTGTCTTAAAATGGCCACTGCTTTCAGAGCATCGGCAATCCCTTTACAGGAAATCATATAATCACCGACCACCATTATATTAATCGGCAATTGTCGACGTAAAAATTTAGGTAGCCAAATTTTCATATTTTTTTTGCGGTTTGCAAAAAGAGAGGTGTCAACGATCTGATCAACGGTAAAAACCGGGAACAGATCTTTTCCATAAATTTCATACAACCGGTCAGCAAGCCATTGCCCAACTGTAATTTTAGGAACCCGTTGACTGTATGCGAAAACAATATCCGGATGAACACTTTTCAGTTCAATTACATCGCCTTCATACCCCTGGCATAAATGCAGCGTTACAGGTGCTGCCAGTCGAATCCCCGGGGCAACAGTTGTCCAGTAGGTACAGATAGCAACGTCAGGTTCATGTCCTTGCGAAAATGGCATATCCAGGCGGTCCACATAATTGACATTCAATGGATACGGATACCAGTCGTGATCCCCCTTTAACGAACGGATTACAACCCGATGCCCCCGTTTTATCAACGCCCTCGCCTGATCGAAGACCACACGCACGCCACCGCCCAAAGCAGCCGATTCCAATAAGTAACAAATATTCATATAAAAATTAGATCTTTTAAAGTACATCACCAACAGCGTTTTTTGATCGCATAAAAAACCAGGTGCCCATCGCATAAGTTGCCAACGACATTATCCCGATACCGGTTGCCAATCCCAAATCAAACATTTGCTGCAGCAAAACCTGCCGGTAAAGATTAATAAAATCCCACATGGGATTAATCACCATGAGCTTCTGAAAAGCTTTCGGCAGCAAGGAAACAGGATATACGATCGGTGTAAAATAAAACCAGACCATCAGGATGATAACCAGAAGCTCTTTAATATCCCGGACAAACACGCATAAGGATGCCAGCAGATTCGATATTCCCCAGGTAAATAATATTTGCGCAGCAATCAGATACAGGAGTCCTATCCATATAAAATGGAAATATCCGAATCCGATTAAACATAAAAGGAAACAAACCATGCCAATGCCGTTAATAATAAACGAGGAAAAAACCACGCTGGCAGGAATAAGTTCTACAGGAAATACAACTTTTGTGATCAGCTGTGCATTTTCAATCAGCGAAACAGCTGATCTCGACAGGCTTTCGGCAAACATAAACCACGGGAAAAAACCGGTCAGAAAATAAATCGTAAAATTATCCGTACCGGATTCCGCCTGGCTGACAGTCACCCGCAGGACAATTGAAAATATAAACCAATAGGTAATTATCGTTGCCAGAGGATTCAGAATGACCCAAAGATTTCCCCCCATTGAACCGATGAATCGACCCTTTATGTCCTTAAGGACAAATTCCCTGAGCAGATACCGATGACTCCGGATGGAGGCAGTTGATGCCCGGATTAGGCCAATTGCAGACAACTCTTTTTGGACTGACATGCCAGAGGTACCCTTTTGCTATAAATCATGCTTTTAAAACTCGATGCATCCCCGTAAAGACGGCTTACTATTTATTTTTTAAAAAAAAAGCGGCTTTCGCCACTTTTTCAGATAGATGCCTGATTACTGCTAAAATAAAAAAGGAACAGCGGCATACAAAAACATTCCAGATAGTTAAATTTTTCCGAAACAAATACCCCACTATCAGGTTTTAATAACGGGGTCAACTATTCGCTGCATATCCGCTATCCTTTGGCAGAGTTAAAATCAAGGGGCCTCTTCTCTGCACCATGCCTAACTAAAAAAATGGATTGGTGACCCATATAGTCAGGCCACCAATCCATCCATTACACCATCTTAACTATACATCATTTTGCGATGACAGATTAAGTTTAAATCCCATCATCAGCCTTAGTTTGCATTAATACAACACATTATCAAGAGTACCAAACCGATAAACATCTGCCGGAGCATAAGCGCCATATTTCAGGGACAGGCCGTCTGCGCCAAGATTTGCACTAAACGGAATGACAGGAGCGCCGCTGTATTGAATTTCATCACTATTATTACCCATCATAACATCATTATCGGTGTAAAGGTCTTCGAAAGAAAACAGCGCCCATCCCTCATCATACCATGAGATTGTGCTGTCAAGACCGACAACTGAAATATTGACTTCATTGCAGAATTCTCTTTTATCTTCATCCGGAACCGGTGAGAAAATCGGGCTTGTAGAAGTCGGGGTATTTTCCTCTAAATCAAAGACAAAGATCCCGTATTCAACACACCAGTCTACGGTTGAGTTTTCAATATAAAAAGGTGAGTCTGAATAAATGTTACAGGGATCAAGTTCAGTCGGATCAATAATTGCTTGTTTGGTTACAAATGTAAAAACTTGGGCGGTAATATTCTTACCATCATTGTAATACGGCATGTAAACATCGTCTTTAGCAAGAGCACCTTCAACTTCACCAATTGAACTACTGCTGGATTCACCCAAGCGAGTTTCACGGCCCAGTATCACTTCATCATTGAGGTCGTAGTCCTGCAGAACGACGGCATTTTCCATGGCACTGAGTCCCGTTGTCGGAAGCAGCAGTTCAAAAAAACCGGTTAAGATATTTACTGATTGGAATTCGTCAGTAGCAGCATCTTCAAAAGCTCTTAATATAATATCTTTGTCAATGGGGCCCACTAGATCAACTGCGGTTTGACCGGTACCCAAATATGGCAGCAGGCCGTCTCTATCGATAAACCATGCATCATAAACTTCTACATAGCCGTAAGTTTCTTCGTCACAGGAATTGGTTGCAAGCGCCTGATTCATCGGGGATTCATTGGCCCATACATTCACGTTTGACAGTACACTGTCATCGGTGCTGTATATTCGGACTGTTCCGTTATCATTATAAATTTTAGCGGTCCATTCATCATTCGGGGACAAATAAATGAAAAAATCCAAAAGTTCCTGGCTGTTTTCGCCACCGCGGACAACCACTTTGGCAACCGTTGACAGCTCTGTGTCTGTGTTGATTACATTAATTTTTGTTTCCCAGCCAGTACCGTCTGCAAGATACATAGGGAAAATCAGCAGATCCCCGACTGAACCCGGAGATTCGGTGACCCAGTCAACGTCAAAATTACCCATGCCATCATCTGTCCAGTTTGCCGAGAATGACCATGCAGTGCCTGCCATGGCAAGAACCATTAAACCAACCATTAAAATTTTCTTCATTGTTTTCCTCCTAAGTTAAAATTACTGTTTGTTTACTACATCTTGTTATTATTAAAATTATACTTTTTCTGTATTCCCTGTTTAAAAAAAAATTGTGAATTTTCCACCCCCCCCCGAGATTTGAGTTCTATTGTTTTAAGTTAGATATTTTTAATTGCAATAATTACTCATAGTCTATTGGGAAAAATAATGGATCTTTTAATGCATGAACCCATTCACCATCAACCTGTATCCACTTATCTTTTATATAACCTGAAATATCCTTCCCAGAGCTTGTTTTCATGTAGAAATTACATTCAAAATAAGTTGTATTTTCTCCTTCTTTTCCGGATCCATTAATAAGAAGTTTATTCAAAACGTTGTCGCTGGTCCGTTTCACATAATGCCCATATTGCTCAAACGTCACTTGATTCTGAAATTGAGGCGCTTCCATGTCATATGTTTTTTTGATATTACCATCATACCGAAGTGACCAGTATTTACAAAATGTGTTCTGCAGATGCGTATCCGGCCATATCATTTTTGAATCCATATCCTGTGCATAATCAATATTAATGCGACAAGATCTCAAAGAATTAAAAGTTGAACATCCGGCTACAATCGCAAAAAATATAAAACAACAAACTATATTAGTCAACTTAAAACAGGATATTTTCATTATGAGCAGTACCCGAAAACTATATATTATTATTTAGAATGACTAAATCATTTATCTGATTCCGTTTATGATAGGATTCAAAAAATTCATTAAAAATTGCTCCTCCACCCTCGGTCAACACCTGAAGCCTATATGATCTTGAATCTTTGAATTCAAATTGATAACCTCCTAATGGCCCTGTATAACCGACCTGTAAAGGTAAAATCATTTCTGTTTCTTCTTTATCATCTATTTCTGTAAGCGTTATTTGCCGCCCGATTTTCTTTTTAACAGCCTGAGGTGTATTTTCATCTGGTTCAATAATTGTTAAACCACCCACAACATGCTGTCGTTCTAATACCGGACGGGCAAACTCGATTACTGCCGACCATCTGTATCCCGGCATACCCGTTACCGTCGTGTATTCAATCGCAGTACCAATTTCCGTAGAGGATTCGTTAAAAATATTAATAATCCCTTTCTGACCGTTTATAGTTTCTGACGCCAGCAACTGCTCAAACAATTTAGCAGCAGCTTGAACAGGCGTCAAATTTGGGTTGTCATCATAGAATGACAAACGAACCTCTGACGCCACAACTGCTTGGTATTCATTACGATCAAGAAAATATACGCTATCGGTAACATTGAAACTTGTGTCATCTGTTACCTCTAAAGCTTTAACCCCACCAATCTGTTGCGCACGTGACACGTTATGAAGAGTTGAATTCCATGCCAAAGGAGGTAAGCCGATTATCAATTTCCATGCATTTTCTTTTCCAATAGATGCGACAGCATCATCAAAACTGACCCCGACAGATTCCAGCCCTTGGCCCGGATTTAACCTTGCAGAGTTGATTGAATGATAAAGCATTCTCTCGGCCGCATATATATCGGACCGGCTGCTGCCAAAATCACATACGCCCAAATAAACATTCAGGGATCGGCCGCTGATCAAAAAGGCACCCTTATCGACATTCACCCCTACCTCCGACATGGCCGGATTCAGGATAACCCATGGGTCCTTTCTGTCAGGATCAAGCTCTTCGGCAAACATTTTCTTAAACAATGCCCATACAGCATCTTCCGGATTAATCAGATTATAAAACCCCATCATTCCTAAGGTCTCTCCACTAAACAATACCTGGTAGCCCTCTTCCTGCATTCTATCTATCGGCTTGCGTCCATCCAGTGACCGGTATGAAAAATACTGGTTTCCAATCACATCCGAACCATGCTTACTGGCTGACGCACGAAGTTTTATATTATTAATAACCGGTGGCACCCCATACTGGAGTATCAAATTTTTCTCTGGAAAATCCCTGATCACCTGCTCCGGATCCTTGCCGATCATCGCAGCCATTGCCAAAGGATTTTGCCGGGCCTGGTTAATCAGGCTTTCAAGGTACGCGCTTTCACCTATCGGTTCCGGAGTCGCCATGGTTACTGCGCTGCAAATTGACTGCGCCGCCACCAGACAACCAATCAGGCCGATAAGTATCGCTATTATTTTTTTGACTTTCAATTGCATACATTGCTTTATTGCAACATCCAGGCCAACAATCAAAAAAAGTGGCAAAGCCACTTT
>JAQIBZ010000279.1 GCA_027858815.1 Desulfobacteraceae bacterium | reverse complement strand
ACATCTCTTATTCCCCGGGCAATGGGGCAGTCTTCGGTTAACCCGAAATCACCGAAAAGATCCAGGCACCGGGAGGCGATTTTATTATCAAGATCCGTCATCCAGTATTTGGCCATGGATGTTTCCACCACAACGTTCTCTCCGGCCGCATGTCCGGCAATGAGTTTGTCTAAAAAGGCTCTGCCCACCTTCACGTCTGTCATCATTTCCACGATGGCAAACTGAACGGCCTGGGATTTTGAAATTGGTTTTCCAGCGGCATCCGTATGCGTTTTACAATAATCAATGGTCCATTCCAGCATCAGTTCGGCTGCTGCCTGGGCACCGATCGCACACATCAGGCGTTCCTGCTGGAGCTTTTCCATCAGCATCATAAAGCCCATGCCCTGCTGACCCAAAATATTTTCTTTAGGAATCCGGCAGTTTGAAAAAAAAAGTTCCGCCGTGTCCTGACTGTAGAATCCCATTTTATCGAGCTGGCGTCCTCTTTTAAAACCCGGGGTGCCGTCTTCAACCAGGTAAAGGGATACTGCCTGGTAAGGAGTTTCTTCAGCCGGATTTTTAGCAGCAACAATGACTAAGCCTGCATTGATGCCATTTGAAATAAAGGTCTTGGAGCCATTGATGATAAATTCGTCACCGTCAACTTCGGCTGTTGCCTGCATGCCGGCAAGATCACTTCCGGCGTCCGGTTCGGTCATTGCCACAGCAGTGATAATGTCCCCGGATATACAACCGGGCAGGTATTTTTTCTTCTGTTCATCTGTACCAAAAGAATTAATGTACGGTACGATAATATCACTGTGCAGCATGGCGGCCAGGCCGGTATGGTTCGTTTTCGCCATTTCTTCGGTGGCAATCACGGAATACAGAAAATCACCGCCCATGCCGCCATATTCCGGATCTGCCCAGGTACAGAGAAATCCCTCTTTGCCCATTTGCTGCCAGGCTTGTTTGGGAACTATATGATTTTTTTCCCATTGATCCACATTGGGGGTGACTTCTTTTGCCAGAAAGGTTTTCAAACGCTGTCTGAATGCATTATGTTCATCTGTATATTTTAAAATTTCCATTGTATATGCTCCCTAAATAATATTAGGTTATTTTAGTTTTCCGATTATGCTGTCTGCAATAATATCCTTTTGAATGGCAGGTGGCCCCTGGAAGATTTCCGCCTGTTTGGCGTCTCTGAAAAAGTGTTCTACCTCATATTCGGTCATGTAACCATAACCGCCCAACAGCTGGATCGCTTCATGGGAGACTTCCACCGCTGCCCGCGCTGCGGTTATTTTAGCCATTGCCGCCTGATGGGGTTCTGTTTTTTTATTATCAAAGCACCAGGCCGCATGATATGTCAGATAACGGGCAGCTTCAATTTTAGATGCCATATCCGCCAGTTTGTGACGGGTGATCTGAAATTGGGCCAGTTTTTTTCCGAATTGCTCTCTTTGTTTGACGTAGTTTAGGGCCCGTTCAAAGGCACCCTGGGCGGTTCCAAGGGCAAGTGCTGCGATTTGAATCCTGTTTTCCGTAAAGAAATTTTGTGTCATGGCATAACCGCTGCCTTGTTTGCCGATCAGGTTTGATTTTGGGACCCGGACATTGGTAAATGTGATATCTGTAAACGGCATCATGCGGTTCCCCAGATTCTGGCGGATATTATCAACTGAAATCCCATTGCTGCCGGCCTTTGCGAGTATCAGGGACATTCCATCGGTGGAAAGATGCGCACCCGTATCTGCCCGTGCTTCTGTTTGGCATAAGATAACATAAATCCCGGCAGTGTTTCCGGAAGGCACCAGGGTTTTTTTGCCGTTAATGATCCAGTCGTCTCCATCTGATTCGGCTGTTGTGGAAATCTTTTTCAGATCATATCCCTGTTTTGGTTCCAGAAAAGCCCCGGTAGAGGTGAGCTTGCCATCTACGATTTGGGGAAGGTATTTTTCTTTTAAACTTTTTTCAGCGTTTCTGAGGATACATTCTGAGGCATAACCCGAAAACATCAGGGCAGCCCCGAGTGTGGAGTCTTTTTTGCAAAAGGTTTCACACACAAGCACATGTTCGAATAAGCCCATGCCGCCGCCGTCAACCGCCTCCGGGTAGTGGATGCCGATAAAGCCGAGTTCTCCTGATTTTTTTACGATATTATCAGGGATTTTCTGTTCTTTTGACAATTCAATGATAACTTCCTTGTCAAATTCTCCCTTTGCGAACTCCCAGGCAGATTTTTGAACTTCTTTTTGTGATTTGTTGAGTGTAAAATCCATATGAAACAGCCTCCTAAAATGATTGGCGGGGTCAGTGTCTTCGGTTGAGTAAATTCAAAATTGTCTGTCAAAGCCTTCTATGATTATCATACCCTGAACTGAGGCCTCAACCCCATCATTTGGTACCAAAACATGCTTCCAGCGTTTGATGGAAAAATATCCGTGTTTCGGAAAAATGTCAAGAATAAATTTTCATATTGCCTATCCCGGATAAACCGGAAAAGTTAAAAGTGAACTAAAGTTATGGTTAATGCCTTTGGCATTGTCAATTTTGGCCTTGATCATCGTTTCGGCGATATGTAGGGGAGGGCTTTATGCCCTCCCGAAAAACGAGTATGACGAAGGTGTGAGTCATTCTCATCTCTGGATACCGGGCTATAGAAAAAACGGGCGGGGATAAACCCCGCACCCTACAGAAAACGGGCGGAAATAAACCCCGCACCCTACGGAAAAGGTGGCCGAAACGATGATCAAGGCCAAATAAAATATGAATCAAATCCTATACATCAACCTTTTCATACAAAATATTATCTATTAAAATGCCGGGAAATAAGTCAGTTTTTAGTTGACAAAGTGACTGTATATTCCCATCTTAACAGAAAATATATTCAAAAGGCTTATTCATGAAAAATACCAATTCAAACATCAGTTCAACCAATTCTGCAGTCGCCCGTTACTCCCTTGGCGAAGAAATTGCCAACAGCATCACTCACGGAATCGGCGCAGCCCTGTCCATTGCCGCGCTGGTTCTTCTGGTTGTTTTTGCCAGCCAGCACAAGGATGCCTGGCAAATTGTGAGCTTCAGTATTTATGGCACTTCTCTGATTGTCCTGTACCTTGCATCTACGCTGTACCATGCGTTTACTAATGAAAAGGTCAAACATTTCTTCCGACTCATGGATCATTCATGCATATTTCTTTTAATTGCAGGGACGTATACACCACCCACGCTGATTGCCATGCGCGGTTCCTGGGGCTGGACTCTGTTCACGCTCATCTGGGCCATGGCTGTAGGCGGGTTGATCTTTGAAACCATGAATCTTGGTAAATATAAGTTTATATCCGTCATTATATATATGACGATGGGCTGGCTGGCTCTGGTTGCCATCAAACCCATGCTTGCATCACTCCCGCCCGGAATGTTCAAATGGTTTATAATCGGCGGGCTGTTTTACACCTCCGGTATCATCTTCTACGTTTGTAAAAAAATCCCTTACAACCATGCGATCTGGCATCTGTTTGTCCTGGGCGGCAGCATCACGCATTTTTTCGGCATACTCTTCTACCTGGCTCTTCAACCGGTTTAAACCGACGGAAATCTACAAAAAAAGCGACTTATTAATGGCCTTTTCATATGCCGCGCTACGGGTAATTTTCTGTTCATTGACCAACCTGGTCAAGTGACTATCCATACTCTGCATGCCCGACGCCGTCCCGGTTTGGATTATTGAACTGATCTGAGAGATTTTTCCTTCCCGGATCATACTGGCAAGGGCGGTTGATCCGAGGAGAATTTCATTGGCAGCACAGCGGCCTTTCCCATCCGATGTCCTGAGAAGTTGCTGGGCAATGACCGCTCGGAGGGATTCAGACAGCATGGTCCGGGTCTGAGCCTGCTGATCTGAAGGGAATGCATTGATAATACGGTCAATGGTTTTTGCCGCGCTGTTGGTGTGAAGGGTCCCGAAAACAAGAATACCCAGCTCAGCGCAGGTCAGTGCAAGAGCAATCGTTTCAAGATCCCGCATCTCTCCCACCAGAATAATATCCGGATTCTCCCGGCTGGCGACTTTTAAGGCCTCTCCAAAACTTTTAGCGTGTGTCCCGATTTCCCGATGGGTAATTAAACATTTCTTATTGAGATGAACAAATTCCAGCGGATCTTCGACGGTGACAATATGCCCGTCACGAAACTCATTGATATAATTAATCATGGCTGCCAGGGTCGTTGACTTGCCGCTCCCTGTCGGGCCGGTCACCAGCACCAGCCCTCTGGTGTATTCAGAAATTGTTTTCAACACATCCGGTAGCCCGAGCTGTTCCAGGGTCAGAATTTTAGTTGGGATTATCCGGAAAACCGCGCCAATCCCCCTGTGCTGATATAAAAAATTACACCTGAACCGGCCGACATTTTCCAGTTCATATGCCATATCAAAATCCCGATTTTTATCAATTCTGGCCTGCTGCTCGGGGTTCAAAATTTCAAAAAGAATTTTCCTGTTTGATTCGGCTGTCAATGGCGGATGATCAAGAGTCACTAACTCTCCGCTGAGACGAATCAGGGGAGGGAAGCCGATCACCATATGCAGATCACTTGCCCCGCGCTCTTTCATTTCTTTAAAATAGGTATCAAGCAGTTTCATAAATCCCCGTTTCTCAATAATTCATAAACGAACAGATTCAATGGATTTTCTTTAAATGGGCCTTAAACTTCTCAGGTTTATTCGCGTTAGCCGCTGCATCTTCAGGAGATATTTTACCCTCCTGCATTAATGACATAAGCGACTCATCCATTATCAGCATTCCGTCTTTTTTTCCGGTCTGCATCATTGACGGAATCTGGAACGTCTTCGCGTCCCGGATCAAATTCGTCATGGGCAATGTTCCGATTAATATTTCAAGCGCCAAAACCATTTTCGTTTTGTCCACCGCCGGAATCAACCGCTGAGTGATAACTGCTTTTATGGCTTCGCTGAGCATCGTCCGAATCTGATTTTGTTCTGCGGCAGGAAAGGAGTCAATAATCCGTTCCACCGTCTTGGGCGCGCTGGCTGTGGACAGTGTAGCAATCACTAGATGGCCGGTTTCCGCAGCCGTGATTGCCAGAGACATGGTTTCAAGATCCCTTAATTCCCCTACCATAATCACATCCGGATCCTCCCGGAGGGCACCTCGCAGTGCATTGGCATAGGTCAGTGTATCCATTCCTACCTGGCGCTGATTCACCACTCCCCGCTTGAACGGATGAATAAATTCAATGGGATCTTCAACGGTCAGTATATGGTGTGCGCGATTTGTATTGATATAATCCACCATGGCGGCAAGGGTCGTTGACTTGCCGTGCCCGGTCGCGCCCGTCACCAGTATCAAGCCCTGGTGATTATCCAACACCCGTCGGACAATATCCGGCATCCCCAGATCTTCGAGTGTTGGAATCTGTGGCGGAATCACGCGAAAAACAGCACTCAACCCCCTTTGGTGCTGCATGGCACTCCCACGGAACCGGCCGACACCTGGCAGTTCGTATCCAAAATCAAGTTGAAGGGTTTTAGCTAAAGTTTTCTTTTGTGAATCGGTAAGAATCTCAAACAAGAGTTCCTGGCACTGATTCAATGTTATTGATGCACTTTTTAATTTTTTCAGCTGTCCCAAATGCCTGATGACAAAGGGCTCATCCGGAACAATATGGATATCAGATGCATTTAAATCAATAGCTGCTTTAAATACTTTATCTAGTTTTGCCATTGTTTTTCCCTGTCAATAAAACATCATGGAGTTGAAGATATGACCGAACTCTCAGGAAGAATCATTTCAATATCATCTTTCCGGACATTTAGAAATCCCGCTTTCATTTTAAAATCTCCGTTTTGACGCTTCACTTCAACGTTTGTAACAGATATAAATGAATTTGATTCATTCATATAGTCGGTCAACCTTACCCCTTGATAAATATTCAAATCCCCTCTTATTTCGAATTGACGGGTAAAAATTACGACTTTCTGTTTTCCGGCATCTTCATCCATGATTGCCTCCTCATTTTTTTA
>JAQIBZ010000257.1 GCA_027858815.1 Desulfobacteraceae bacterium | reverse complement strand
TCAGGGTTATTTCATTTACTTTCAAACCAAACAAAAACATTCTGATCCAGGCCATGCCCAACTTCAGCACTGCTACATCATCAGACTTGATCTTCATGCGGAGCTGGGATTTGACTTTATAACGCTTCAAAAAGCTGCTGTTTAAAGCAAAATCCCTAAACGCATCAATATTGTAAACCGCCATAAACGCCATTTTACCTTTTTGACCATTCGGCCCCTGTCCATCAAAGGGATCATCTTGAAACAAATGCGCAACTTCCGCCCATTGAACCGTCATCTGGTTATAAAAGGCCGCCTCCTGGTCTGCTTCCCAGGATGAAATGGTCCAGACTGTTTTTTCATGCCGGCCCTGGCAAAATTCCGGGGGCCGGAAAAAATGAACCAGCCGGGTATGATTTTTTTCAGCATCATAGTATAGACCATGCTCCACGGGAAAAGCCCGGCAGGTATGGGGTCTGTCCGGATACACCCGACAGCCTTCGTCTGTTAAAAAAGGACACGTCTTTTGCTCATTATCCGCCATGCGGAGCAGAACATCCGGAAAATGCTGGTCGGGTCTGACAATAATATCCGTATATTTTTCAATAAATTCTGAAGATGAGATTCCCAGGTTTTGCTTGAGGCGGATCACATCATAGGGGTTTAAAAAAAAATTCAGGTTCCGGCAGCACAGATTAAAGCACGAAACACCCGGATGACAACGGAATTCAAAGGTTTCCGATCCATTGAGCATGCGGCCCCGAATATTTGATTGGCTATCCGACTGAATCTCGGACAAGTCATTGGTTTCTACAATTTTCATAAAATATTATCCTGGTTTGTTTCCATATTTGAGACCAGCATTTGCGCCACGGTTTTTTTAAATTTATCGTTTATGCCGCTCTTTTCCCTTATTCGGCGTTCCAGGAGAGCCATTTGCTGATAAAACGGCGTCCGGTTAAACGCCATATATTCTTTTTTATTACATTGTGCTTCAAATTCATGACAGCCCGGCCCAAAGATTTTGTTTTTAATGGGATGCGCAAATTCATGGGAAATCCCATGGAGACGGCAAATCATCGGGCGGTATTCATACAGCACACAAAGTCCGTTTATATTTAACGGACACATGACACGGGAAACGTTTCCACTGTCTTCAGCCTGCTTTACTTTTTCATTGACGTCTGCCGCCCGAATCCGGATTTCTTCCTGAACGTCTTCATCAAGATCCGCAAATCCCTTGCGCAGAAATAAAAATTCAACCAGCGTATGATGAAAAAACCGGGTCAGACAGCAGTTATCCGAACAACCGGAGCAGTGAAAATCATAAGCTTCTGCCACCTCATCATACGCCTGGTCCATCTGGGCATACAGCGACTTCAAATCATCAAAATAATTAATATATTTATCGAACATCACGGATTTATCACGAATTATACCAGCGGGGCGGGCACAAATAGTTCATTGTACAGGTTGAGTATATAGCGATCGGTAATACTGGCAATAAAATCACAGATTATCCGTTCCTGGGGAACTTTTTGAGAATAAACCACATTGAGTTCCATACTTTCGAGCCGTGTACTTAAATCATCGGGGTTGCTTAAAAAATAAGTATAAATCTCCGATATCATTTTTTTGGCTTTAACAAATTCCGCATGCACCTTTTTTGACCGGTACACATTGTCATAAAGAAATTCCCGTAAATTCATCATTGCCGAAAAAACCGGCTCGCTTAACTGCAAATCGATCTTGTTATCATGCTCCCGACTCGAATAAATCAGGTCCCGGATCATGGTGGTGGCCCGCTGGGAATGGGTTTTCCCCAATATCTTTATGCAGGATTCCGGCACCTGGTCCCGTGTAATAACACCGCTGCGAATGGCATCATCCAAGTCATGATTTAAATAGGCAATAATATCAGAAACTCTGACAACCTGGCCTTCCATGGTACACGCCTTACTCTCGGTGTCAGACGGGAAAATACTGCCAAACCCTTTGGAATGTTTTACAATTCCATCACGCACTTCATATGTCAGGTTCAAACCGCTGCCGTTTTTTTCAAGGATATCCACGACCCGGAGACTCTGGGTCGTGTGTGAGAAGTTAGATGAAAAAATTTCTTTTAAAGCAGTTTCACCACTGTGACCGAACGGGGTATGCCCAATATCATGTGCCAGGGCAATGGCTTCCGCCAAGTCTTCGTTTAGACGCATGGCCCGGCTGATGGTTCGGGCAACCTCAGCCACTTCCAGGGTGTGCGTCAGACGGGTTCGGTAGTGATCGCCCAGAGGGGAGAGGAATACCTGGGTTTTATGTTTTAACCTTCTGAAAGAATTTGAATAAACAATCCTGTCCCTGTCCTGCTGATATACGGTTCGAACCGGACAAGGCTCCTCCGGACGGGCACGGCCCTTGGAAGCAGATGACAACATCCCAAACGATGAAATAAAGGAGGCTTCCCTTTTTTCAAATTCCTCACGAATGGACAGGGCCGTTTCGGCAATCGGGTTATCTTTATTTATTTTTTCGCGATGATGCATGGTCAATAATGTCAGAATTTATTCAATTGCGTTGTCAATTTAATACATTTGTTTTCAAAACCAAACCTGTTGATCAAACATAATATAAGTTAAAGCTATATCAACAGATTTTAAAAAATGTAAAGTTTTTTATATGAAACTCCGCCCAAAAGTAATAAAGTTGAAAGGTTCAATCTTGATGGCTTCGTAAAAAGCTAACGGAATAGATTTAAATTGGGCCGGGCAGACAGTGCCGGGGAATGATCAAAAAATGCATCTATAGCTGATTCAATTTCAGAAAAATCGCCTGCCCGTGTTATTTTTTTCAAAAAACTGTGACCAAACTGAAAAACAGAGGCATTATAAATTGCCATTTTTTTAAATTTCCGAATCGCCGGTATGGGCTCATAATGCTTGTTCAGCAAAAAAAATATCTGCTTCATATTTTTTCTGTAAATTTCCATTTCAACCGCATGCCCGGTGCGCCACTGGGAAAACACCCAGGGTTTGGCAATGGCAATCCGTCCCAACGAGATGCCGTCACAACCCGTGGTTTCGATCATTTTTTCACAATCTTCCGGCGTAAAAACCTCTCCGTTACCAAAAACAGGAATCGACACAGCCTGCTTGACATGCCGGATATAAGCCCATTTCGGCGGACGGGTCCGTCGGTCCGGGGCAACGCGGGGATGAAAAATCAATGCATCCGCACCCGCACTTTCAAACCGGCGGGCCAGTTCCACGGGCAAATCCGGACGATCTTCCCAGCCGGTCCTGAATTTTACGGACAGTGGAATCGATACGGCCTTTCGCACATCCCGGACCATCTTCTCTGCAAGGTCCGGCGTTTTCAGCAAGGCAGCCCCGCAATTTTTTTTGCAAATGGCAGCCACGGAACACCCGAAATTAAGATCCACACCGAAAAAACCCTCAGCTTCCACCCTTTTTGCCGCTGTGGCCATAATTTCCGGATCTGCACCAAATATCTGGCAGACCAGGTGCGGGAGTTCTTCATCCCGCCATCTGAACACCGGGGATACATACCGATTTTCCTGAGGGACGGATCTGGCACTGCACATTTCGGTAAACATCAAACTGCACCCGCCATAGCTTTCGAGCAACTCCCGGTAAGCCACATGGGTCAGTCCGGCCATGGGGGCAAGAATCAACCGACCGGGAATAACGCGATTGCCTATTTTCAACGGCGTGTTGATGAATTTTTGGATACTCGGTTTCATATTTGGTTTCATATTTGGTTTTATTTCGGTTGTCATTACGCGGAGTGAGGAACGAACGACAAAGTAATCCCCCCTGTCGATAAGGAGATTGCTTCGGTCGTACCCGTCCCTGCGACGCCAAAGGCGTGGCTCGCAATGACAGGAAAAGTGCAATTTTGAGACTTTTCATTCAACCACTAATTAACGCCGGTTCTTTTTCTTTGAAGCCTTGGCCTGTTTCCGTTTCTTTTTTTTGTTTTTCTTGTTCTTTTGGGGTTTGACGGTACCCTGGTTTGAATAATCGGGAAAGAAACCATCATCCATAGAATCTGAAGATGCGACCGTTTCTGTTTCTTCATTAAAACATGCCCACCAGGACATGCGCTCGTGAACATCATCCAGGCAGTCCCTTTCAAGATCCACTTTTAGTTTTGCCAGACATTTCTCCTTACCCCGGACCACTGCATTTTCAAATTCGCTGTATGAAATAAATCCCGGCATTATTAATTCGTCATCATACGCATGTTTGATCACGTCCAGACTCTCTTCCGGGTATAAATCACAAATACAACAGGCAAGAAGCCCCCAGAAATCCGATATCGCATCAGCCTCCTGACCGGTAAATAATGTTTTAAAAAATGCGATCACTTTTTCTCTTGAAACGTATCCTTCAATCACTGCATATGCCAATGCCTGACCGGCGGAAACCCGGCAGTAATCATTCGCTTGCTTGTTTAATATCATCGACCGAATGAATTCAATAGATCCATCACAGGTATTTAATAATATCACCGGCAGATTCGATGTGGTTATATCTCCGAACAATTTGTGCGGCATATCATCAGGAAGGCTGAAAAGGTCAATGATGACCTTTTGGGCGCCGGGTTCTTTGAAATGACCCAGCAGCATGAGTGCATAAATATGATCATACAAATTTTCATCTTCAACATATTTTTCAGGGTCAGCAAGGACATTTTCAAGTATCTTTATGAGGTACGGGATGATCACTTGCTTGAACATGATGGCGGCATCGATTTGTTCTCGCTTATACGTCCCATCAAGTATTCTGAAAGAATCCAGTATCTCGGGGATTGTGAATTCTTCGGCTTTTTTATTTATTCTCTGTTTAACACGAACAACAAACAATTCAGGGGCACTGGCATCAAAAGAATTATCAAAAGGTTTTACAGTGTATGGCACCCCTGATATTTGTTCGAATCGTTTTAGCGCTTCAGGTTCCATGGCGTACTCACCGGCTGAACACCCAAAATCATCTAAAATATCATTTAATGTTATTGTGTCGATGCGATAGTCATTGATATTAAACCCGGCGTTTTCAAGAAAGTTATTCAAGGATTCCGGGGAGTCTGCGATATAGCAGGCATTTTCGTTATATTCATAACATTCGTTCAATAGCTCCAAAGCACTGTATCCAATGGTTGGATTGTCATTCGTGTTCATTTAAATACTCCTGTTTTGTTGAATATAAAAACCCTGCCTCAAGACCGCTCAACGTCATCTGGTCTGCAATTTTATCATGAGGGATTAAGAGATACTTCCATTCTTTACCATCATACTCAGATGCATGATCGGATGCATTTTTGCACCATATAGCTGCTGCATCTGCTTTTGCCAAAACTGTTTTGTCATTCATTTCTGATGATCGCTTCGGCTCGCATAAATGTTTACAAGTCTTTGTCTCAACCACAAAATCAGGCGAGTAGGAATTACTCCGGTTGTAGTCGATTTTAAAATCTCCTTTTGAAGGCTTAAACCATTTCAGCACATCGTCATCATCTTCCAGAATTACAGCAAACCTTCGCTCAGGATCGGAATCAAATTTCTGGATGGGGTAAAGGCATTTCTCAAATCCCCCGAATAACATGGATGGAATTTTTTTGAGTTGGCCTTCAGGAATAGAAATTCTAAAATTCCTGATTTTTTCATCGGAATCTGCCGTATAATTGGCCTGACGAAGCGCATGGAACCCCTTTGTCACATGAGCTTCATAACTTACAACAGATTCAACAAAATGTTCCTGCATCTGGTCGTGAATGATGTGGACAATCGTCTGCTGGTGATACTGAAGGACGTTTATCAGATCTTCATTATTTGACAGATAGCTTTTTAAGTGAGTGACGACCTGGCCTGCAAGATCATATAATAATGTTGCGTGTTCATCATAGCTGATATCATCAAAGACAATCAGGCCCCGGATAATATAGTCCTCGGGTCGTTTCTCGTCCACGATGCCGGAACCATCCATTAATTTGAAACGGTTGTGATCATGCAGATGCTGAATCAGAATTTCCTGAGAAACAGACTGCAAATTTATTTTTGAAGTATCCACCGTAAAATATTCATACCCGCAAGAGTATTCCCCTTTGGGCAGTAAAATTATTTTAGGAATATCAATTGAAAATTGTTCGTAAAGCTCAGTGGTTTTGTTCACAACATCAGCCACATCAACCTTATCGCCAAAATCCAGTTCTTTCTGATAAGGTGCAACTTCCTGTCGCACTTCAGTAATAATTTTTTCCTGAATATCTTTATTAAGAAGCTGACTCGAGCTTTTCAGGTGTTCATATTTACGAATAACGTTAAATGTTGCAGTGGCGATTTTTTGGGCATCTTTATTATCAAATAATGAAAGTTTCTCTTTTGGTTTAATAAATAATGCGGTGTCCAGCGTCTGTTGTATTAATGGTTTTTTGCCGATCATGCTGTTAAACGCAGAATCCACCACCACTGCTTTTTTCCCTGCTTCCGGGATATCCCGCCCAATAACAATCCCAGTCCGTATGATGGAATCCGGGTCATTGGCATGATCAATAATTTCCTGGAATTTGTCATGGGATACAATGGTCAGCCGGTCCACAGCCGGGACCCCGACGCGTTTTCCGTATGGCAGGCGAAGCCCTCTGCCGATGGATTGTTCCACAAGGGTTTTTGAATTAGCAGCCCGAAGCGGCAAAATGGTATACAGGTTGGTTACGTCCCATCCTTCTTTTAACATATTGACATGAATAACAATTTCAATGGGATTCTTTGGATCTTCCACGGTCAGCAACTGCTCGACCACTTCATCCTTTTCATCACCTCTCACATTAGAGTGAACCGTGATGACTTTACCGGCATATCGCCCTTCAAAAAAATCATCATTTTCAATCAACTGCTGAAGCGCATTGGCATGGGTTGTATCCTGAGCCACCACCAGCATAAACGGTTTGACAGGTGTCTGGTCATATTCACCGGCATAAACGATCAATTCGGCTTTTGTATTTTCATGGATGCGAATGCCGTCTTCGAGTTTTATTTTTTCAAGCCCATCATCCGAATAATTTGCGGCATTGAAATTTTCTCGCGTGGCAACCGCCGGCTCCTTGACAAATCCGTCCTCCATGGCGGCAGAAAGGGGATAACTGTAGATCACGTTATTAAAAGTTTCCGTACCCTGGCCTTTTTCCACCTGAGGGGTGGCGGTCAGTTCCAGTCCCAGAATCGGTTTAAGATCATTGATGGCATTCAATCCGGCGTTGGCCCTATACCTGTGGGATTCATCCATAAGAATCACCAGATCATCCAGCCCGGCCAGATATTCAAAATAACTCTCCCCAATATATTCTCTAAACCGCCGGATTCGGGGAAGCTTCGTGCGTTCATCATCCTTTGACAATTTTCCCTTATCTTTTGCTGTGATCTTGGCAATATTAAAAATATTGATGTGGATATTTTCTTCAAATAACTTATCGCCGCGAACCCCTCTGCCGGACTCATAATCATCACCGGTAATAATCAGTGGCTTGTTCTGGGCAAACTCACCAATCCCCTTGAACACATACTTGGGTGTATTGGGTGTAAAGTCGGCAATCAGTTTTTTATAAATGGTGAGATTCGGGGCCAGCACCATAAAATGCCGGATGTTCTCACTGATATGAAGATAGCTGATAAACGCGCCCATCAAACGGGTCTTGCCCACACCCGTGGCAAGGGCAAAGCACAGTGAAGGAAAGTCACGATCAAAGGATTCCACATGGGAGAATTCGGATTGGATTGTTTTTAATATGGATTCCGCATCAATTTCCTTTTTCAGGGGTGAGATTTCACAGATGCGGTTTAAAATTTCCAGAGAATCCCGTTGCGGCGCACGAAGACTCAATCTGTTGCTGATCGTGTTTACATGGTGAATTGTCATTTCTTGTCTCCCGGTCGGCCAAGGGGAAGCCCCATTTGTTTGTCCTGAGTCTCGAATGATTTGGTGTCAGATTTACCGCCGGTTTTTTCCGGTTCCTGTTCAGGGACAGCATCAGTTTCCGGAAGGTTTTGAATTTCTAAGCTGTAATCGTCTTTTCCCCATTCGCATTTTTGAAGCACAGCATTGGGGATTTTCTTTAATGTCAGGTTGGTGAATTCGTCAGCTTTGCATCGAAACGCCGTACAGCAGATCAACAGGCTTCGCTCCGCACCGACCTCGTCGCTGATCCGGGTGAGCATTTCCTTGCTCATAAACTGGGTGGTGATGTAAATATAATCTGCTTCCGTGCTTTGCCCGTGAATCCAGTATTTTTCTTCGCTGGGGACATAATTGAAGCCCTCGATTTTGCACATGGCTTCAGCTAGCATGGAGCCATTAAATTCCGGATTAATCACCGGATTGCCCCATTCGTCTTCTTTTATCAAAGACGGTCCGAGCCGATAATAGCGGAAGCCGCCACCGCCTTTCCAGTTGACGGCCTTGGTAATACCTCCGGAATCATCGCCATCGACTACTTTTTTTAACCGGGGCAAGCAGTGAGTTTCACAATGATCCCCCAATTCCACTCCTATCCAGCGGCGTCCCATTTTATGCGCAACTGCCGCTGTGGTGCCTGACCCAAGAAAGGAGTCAAGGATAAGATCATTAGGATTTGTAGCAACATGAATTATTCTTTCAATTAATCTTTCAGGCTTTGGTGTATCAAATGCCTTGGATGTTCCAAACAAAGAATTGATTTCTTTTTTTGCTTCTTGGTTATGGCCAACATCTGAGTTTGTCCACCATGTCCAACAACTCGTTCCTTCGGCCTCAGATAAAAAATTTTTAACCCTTGGACGACTTTTTTTATACTTTCCAAACCAAATACGATTATCATCTACCAGTTTATTGAAAACAGTTTCAATGTTTGCCCAGCAACGATTACCAGGTGGAGTATATTCTACTCCAGCAGGAGTCATAATCGCGTACATTTGATTTGGACGATACCCTTGAGCTGAAAAATCTGTAGAGACCCATGGTCCCCTTGGATCATTGTCAGGATTTTTATAGTTTTTCCTTTGATCTTCTGTTAAAAAAATTTTGTTAAATTTTGTGTGGACAGCATTCCCTGATTTACCATAAACAAGAATAGAGTCATGAGCTGTGCTAAGTCCTAACCGAGAATCTGGTGATGTTCTTTTCTGCCATACAACGTTTGCAATAAAACATTTTCTGCTGAAAATTTCGTCACACAGAACCTTTAAATAATGGGCTTCATTATCATCAACATTAATCCAAATTGAACCATCATCCGAAAGTAAATTTCTAAGTAACTCCAACCTATCTTTCATTAACGAAAGCCAAATTGAATGCTCTAATCCATCATCATAATGCTCGAATGCACTCCCTGTATTGTATGGCGGATCAATATAAATACATTTGATTTTTCCGGTAAAGTCCTGCTCCAGAGCCTTTAGGGCCAGAAGGTTGTCCCCGTGAATGAGCATGTTGTCAAAAATGTCATTTTCACTGATTTTGTGTTCGGCATGGTATGATTTTTCAGGATCTTCCATGAGAATCCGGGGTTCCAGGCGGGGTCGATTCTCTTTGCCGATCCAAGTCAGTTCCAGCTTTTGCTTTTTTATCATAAAATTTATCAGTCTTTTTTTTAGAGATTACTCGCTGGTTCCGGCCCACTGAAATTTCCGTTTCAGGCCGTTAAATAGATCCCATTTCCCGGTCAGTCGCTGATAGCGTCCCGCTACAATGCCGGGGGACAAATTTAATTTATTTGCCAGATCAATCACCTGGGCTTTGGTTCGAAAAACGGCGATTTCCGGATTGTTGCTTTGAGGAATCAGGATTTCAGCGGCAAAGTCATTGGCTTTTTGTTCACAAGTGTTATCGCTTTTGCCGTCATTGATATAGACGTCTTTTTTGCTGTCATTTAACACATGCCCGGCTTCGTGAAAAAAAGAAAACCAGAACTGGTCTTCGGATTTGCCTCTTAAATTAAGAAGAATCATAGCCTTTGATGCGGCCAGCCACTTCGTTGCCCCGTGCCACGGCACTTTTTTCATTTCCCGAACAAGCACTACCGCAACCCCAGTATCCGCACACAGTTGAACCATGGCAGGAATAAAATCCCCCGGATCTTTTACCGTCATCATGCGAATGTCGACCAATGCTTTTTTAAACCTGTTTTTATCATAGGGCTGACAATTGATCTGGTGTGCCTGGATCTCTCCCATACGAATCCATGCAGACGCCGTACCTGGGCAGGTTTCAAAACATTGGGACCTTCGGGCAGCCACCGCCGGTTCCATCCAGAGCGCCTCCCAGGCTTTTACACTTGAAACACCATAAAACTTTAATGCTTCCCTCAATAAAATGACCTTATCTTTTACCGGTTCAATCACCATCCTTTGAACCAGTTCTTTTGTAGGAATTGTTTTCAACCATTCCAAATCGGCTTCAAGGTGTTTGCGTTCTTTTATTTTTGCAAGCTGTTCCCGATACTGGGCTTCCAGATTATTCCACATGCGTGCCGGTACACCGGTTACCAGTTCGAGCTTATTGGCGGTTTCATAGCTTATGGGCTGTTCACCTTTAAAAATACGGTCAAGGGATTGAACCGTCAGGCCGGTGCGAACGGCCAGTTCCTTCTGGCCCATATTTAAGGATTCCATAGTTTCCTTAAGCGTTTCTCCCGGCGCTATGGCATAATCCGGTTCAAATTCGTATTGTTTTTTTGCTGTCGGCATTTTTTTAACTCCTGCTAATGTGTGTCGACAATATCGATAATTTCAATTTTTTTGACCATGGCCCAGTCCAGACCGCCATCTTCCATTAAAGGTATTGGATCATCAGCGGGGATAAATAACAGTCGATACGGTTGTTCAAGATCAACAGACAACTGGCCTTTGCGATTCCCGGATAACGAATGACATCGCGGCGGCGGTACCTTTGAAATATCCTCCAGACAGGTGGCAGCTTTCAGTTCCATTAACCGCTGGTGAATTTTACGAGCCATTTTAGGGCCATGCTTTTTAATGGTCTCATTTTTTTTACTGCAAGTTTTTTGAAGCTTTTTTGTTTTAAAGTATATGATCATTGGAAACTCTTTTCAAGAGGAAAAGTTAACATATCATGTTAATAATTTCATTCGGACTCAAATCACCAGAGATATTTTTAATTTTTTCACATAAAAAGGGAGGTCCCCTGATTGAGGTATCAGTGCCATTATTCTTCAATCAATTCTATGAAATTAAAATCAATGGCCTGAAAATAGCATTCCTGGGCCGCCACTTTCACCATATCGATCATGTGCTGTCGGGAAATTTAGTTCCGGGCGTTCGAACATAATATTAAAAGAGACCGGTTTACTGTGGCTTTTTGAAAATGCCACATCGATATCATTATTGAAGTATTACGTCAAAATGTGGTCACCGATCACCAGCGCGGTTTCAATGGCTTTTGCGGATACGGTTTGGTTAAGGTAAAATGATTCATTTTAATTCCTGTGCAAATTCATCAAGGGCGGTATCTATGGGAATGGCCATCCCCATTCCTTCAAAATGCCGGACAAGCAACTTTGCAATGGCAGCCTACATTTCATCAAGAATGGCCTTTTCCCTGGCCAGCTGTTTTTCTCTGATTTCAAAATCTTCTTCAGCAACTTCAAGCTGTTCATCGATATATTCAATTGTTTCTTCAAATGCTTTGGCTTGACTCGCATTACCCCTGATCACATACCGGTCATGAGCGCCTTATATCTATTTTTATTATTTGTCTTTGATTTTTATAACTATATCTTACGCAACGGTGTTAAAGAAGAGATTCCGGAAATCGGCATTACGGTGATTTTTTCATCAACCGGATATGTATGTTGTCCGGGATAGATAACCCATAAATGATCCAGTTGAAGATCATTTAAAGCAATGC
>JAQIBZ010000266.1 GCA_027858815.1 Desulfobacteraceae bacterium | reverse complement strand
AAACGTGAAGGACTGCCCATGTCTTTGATTATGTGTGACGTGGATTGCTTTAAATCATACAATGATACATATGGCCATCAAAACGGTGACAGATGCCTTCGCGCCATTGCCGATGCAATCTCAGAGACGGTAAAACGATCTATTGACGTGGTTGCACGCTACGGAGGAGAAGAATTTGCCATTATCATGCCGAGCACAGACCTGCATGGTGCAAAAAAAGTGGCTGAAGCGGCACGAGCAGCCGTTGAGGAACTCCAGATTCCGAATAAGGCATCAACCGCATTACCGTTTATCACGCTAAGTCTTGGTATATCTTCGATAATCCCTACACAGAATCTAACGCCTGATGCACTTATAAAAGATGCAGACGATGCCCTTTATGAAGCCAAGGATTCAGGGCGAAACCGGGTTGCCATTGGTCAATGCCGGGAAGAAAGCTAACACGCTATTCTCATGAGTTGGAGCAATTCAGAAATAAGGCATTTCAGCCTGAAGACGTAGTCCTTTACTTCAATGGCTGAATAACGCAATTTCCGGGTTGCTCCGGCTCATGAGGCAAACAAAAAAAGGGGACCGGTAAACCGAGTCCCCTTAAAAATTTTATATAACAAATAGATTTTAACGTTTTGAAAACTGAAATCTCGCGCGGGCACCTTTCTGCCCGTATTTCTTTCGCTCTTTCTTTCGTGGATCGCGTTTTACAAAACCCGCTCTTTTCAGAATCGCTCGGAAATCCGGGTTCACCTGAAAAAGGGCCTGAGTAATACCATGACGAACAGCTCCGGCCTGCCCTACCGTTCCGCCACCTTTTACATTAACACGGATATCGAACTCACCAACGGTATTGGTCAATTCAAGGGGTTGTGCGGTAAGCTGCTTTGCGGAATCCACTCTGAAATATTCATCCATTGGCTTGTTATTGATAATAATTTCGCCTTTTCCGGGTGTCATCCATGTTCTTGCAACAGCAGTTTTACGCCGTCCGGTTGCATAGTAAATATTTTCTTGTCCCATTAAACGCTTTGCTCCAATATAATGATTAAAATATATATTTCTTAAACACTTGCCCTAATATCAAAAACTTGTGGCTGTTGCGCCTTGTGCGGATGTTCTTCGCCAGCATAAACTTTCAGCTTGCTGAACATTGAACGACCCAGTGAATTTTTCGGAAGCATCCCTTTGACTGCAAACCGAACAAGATCTTCAGGTCTTTTTTCAAGAAGCTTTTCAGCGGTTATCTCTGTTAAACCACCGATATATCCACTGTGACGATAATAGATTTTCTGTTTTAATTTTCTACCGGTTAAAACAATTTTATCTGCATTCACCACAACCATAAAATCACCGCAATCCACATGAGGCGTGAACAGAGGATTATGTTTTCCCCTTAATCTTGATGCCACAACACTGGCAAGACGTCCGAGAACCATTCCTTCTGCATCTACAACCCACCATTTTTCCTGAATATCGCCCCGCTTGGCACTGTACGTATATTTCTTCACTGTATATAACTCCTGTCAAAAATTTAATTTGTGATAATTAATGAAAATCTATCCGGATGTCAAGAGAAAAACTGAATTATTTTCAGACAGTTTATCACCGGCACGACACGGTGAATTTGTTCTATTCAATTTGACTGGTCGGCACGGTGGCCCGCCCTACGGCAACCCGCATCGTAGGGTCGGCCACCGTGCCGACCGTCAATGCGTCAACAGGCCCATGGTTAATGGGCTTTGCGGTCAGAACAAATTTACCCTGCCAGCACGACCACCATAATTGATACAAAGTTCATTTTTGATTATAGATGGTACGATTTAAAGCTGGTCAATTTGACAATTTGATCTTAGAAAAATATATAATTTTACTTTTTTAGAAGCTAAAGTCAAGTTTTTTCTGACACTTTCTCTAAACCAAGGTGCTTGTAGGCAACTTCCGAGGCACGTCTGCCAGCCGCAGTTCTCATGACAAATCCGATTTTAAGCAGAAACGGCTCCACAACATCCACCAGCGTATCCGACTCCTCCTGCAACGTCGCAGCCACAGCTTCAATCCCGACCGGCCCCCCGTTATAATAATTAATAATCGTCCTTAGATATCGGCGGTCAAGAGGTGTCAATCCGACGTCATCAACACCTTCTAACCCGAGTGCTTCTGAAATTGTCTTGACATTGATTCTGCCATCTGAACGCACTTGGGAATAATCCCTGGCCCGCTTTAATAATCGATTGATAATTCGTGGCGTTCCTCGGGAACGCCGGGCCAGGGAACCTGCCCCGTCTTTGTCAATTTCCAGATTCAGCAATACCGCAGAACGTCTGACAATTCTTTCAAGATCTTCATAATTATAAAAATCAAGACTCCGAAAAAGACCAAACCGATCCCTTAACGGCGCTGACAGCAATCCGACCCGGGTGGTTGCCCCCACCAGTGTAAACTGCTTTAATTGAAACCGATGACTTCGTGCATGTATTCCCTTGTCAAATATAAAATCAATGGAAAAATCCTCCATGGCCGGATACAGTAATTCCTCAACTGCTTTCGGGGTGCGATGGATTTCATCAATGAACAATACATCACCGGTTTCCAGGTGAGTCAGCATTCCGATCAGATCCCCTCCCTTTTCAAGGGCCGGGCCGGAAGTAACCACCAGCCGTGTGTTCATCTCATTGGCAATGATATGGGCAAGGGTTGTTTTACCCAGTCCCGGCGGCCCATGAAGCAATACATGCTCCAGCGCTTCCCCCCGCTGCTTGGTTGCTTCAATGGCAATCTCCAGAGTTTCTAAAACCTCCGCCTGCCCGATGTATTCATGCAGCCGTTCCGGCCGGAGTGATATAATTTCCGGTTCCTGATCAATGGGGAGCGCATCGCTGGTCAGGATACCCTGCTGATCGGACGAATATGAAATTATATCATCACTCATTTAACATTTCACCCCGATAAACTTCATCAAAAAGATCTTCCGGATTTGCAATTAGCGGCTTGCGTTTCATCGCTGACATGACCATCAGCTTTGCCTCAGGCAGTTTATGACCGAGCTGATCCACCAGAACGCCAATAACCTGTTCAACAAAATCATCAGCCGGCACAGGGGTGCCTGTCTCATCTTCCCGGATCAATGCAAATTTGCCCATTTTACCCTGAAGGGTTGCAATGATTTTTCGGGCTGTCCGTTCACCTATACCGTTTAAGCGTTTCAGGGCCTCAATATTTTTGGATTCAATGGCGCGCGCAATATCGCGAATCGACAAATTCAGCGCCTTGACCGCTTTTAACGGACCAATGGCCTCAACAGATATAAACATTTGGAAAAACTCACGTTCCGCTTCAAGAAGAAACCCGATTAACACTGGTTTGGGCTGCCGTTCCGTCTGATGATAATAAATAAACAGCGAAACCTTATCGCCGACGGACTTAACCCCCACTGCCTCCATTACAAACAGCGGAATAAGTACTTCATATCCCACCTGATTAGCCAGCAAAACAATTCGATCGGCTTCTTTTTTTAACAGGGTTCCTTCAAGGTATGCGATCATAATGATTTCTGGTTATCCCATCGAAAAAGTCCGATCATTGCCAGGGCCATGGCATCCGATGCATGATTGGGCTTGATCTGCTTGTTATGGTTAAGACGTCGCCTGACGCTTTCCTCCAGCTGTTTTTTACCCGCGCTGCCGCTTCCGGTCAGAACCTGCTTTGCCTCACGAACAGGAATCTCCATAACCGGAATTTTTTTCCGGCACCCGGCAAGCAATATCACGCCGGTGACTTTGCCTAATGTTATTCCGGACTGGGGAAACTTCTCAACGGAAAACACATCTTCAACCACCATAACATCCGGGGATTCACCTTCTAATAAAGATGACAGCTTGGTGTAGATCTGGTTCAGGCGATCGGAAAGTTTATCCTTCGGAGATGTCTTTATCGTTCCGTATGAAAAATGTTTTACGGATAATCCAATCCCTTGCAGAACCGCAACACCTGTAGCGGCTAAACCGGGATCAATGCCTACAACCTTAATCATCCGCTGTATAAAAAAGTTGCAATGGTTTTTTACTCAATTTTAGGAACCTTCTGCCTGGCAATCTTGGATTCGTTTGCATCCGGGAATTTTTCAATCAGCGTTTTGAAAACCTGCAAAGCAGTGGCACTTTCTCCGAGTTTTTCAAAGGCAATTCCCTGTTTTAAATAGGCAGCCTGAACTTTATTGCCTGTTGGGTAATTCTCGATTACTTTTTGGTATTCAACAATTGCCTTCTGGTACCATTCTTCGGTAAAATAAATTTCACCGATCCAGAAACGGGCATTATCCGCCTTATCTGATTTGGGATAAATTTCTAAAAATTTTTCAAATCCCTGTCGCGCTGTCTCATAGTCAGCACGGTCATAAGCCTGCTTGGAGACTTCATACAGTTCTTCTTCAGACATTTTATCTTTTGACGGCGGGACATCCTTACCCTTTGCAGTGTCATCTCCGCCAAGCTCATATCCGACGTAACTTTCGATACGCTGAATCCGGTTTTGATTTTGCAAAACGGTTTGTGAAAAATGATCGATTGTATTGCCGAAAATCTTTAAGGAATTCTTCAGCGATTGCATATCCCGATTAATCCGATATTCTGTTTCATCAAACCGGCCGTTTAATCGACTAATCCCATCTTTAAATTGTACAAACTCAGCCCCTTGTCCGGCAAACAGATCCCTTAGACCATTTTCGACAGCTATCTGATTTTCAATATCCGTTTTTAATTGCTGAATATTATTTTGCAGTGATCTATTCGCCGTTTCAAGCTGTGACATGCGTCGTTCAAGATGCTTCACATCTTTATTAGTCGCACATCCGGAAAAAACCATCAGGATACATATCATTAAAATAAATTTAATTTTCATAAATAACTTCTCTCACAAATTTACAGGTATCTATTGATGGGAACGGAAACATACCGAAATTATGATGATAGTAAAATATAATGAGGGTAAGGCTACAGCCGTTAATGGCTGCAGCCTTGCAAAATTTCTTAATCGCCTTCGAAAAAACCGGCAGATAGATTAATTCTGAATTTTAAAATGAGCCCGTCGATTTTTAGACCAGGCGGTTTCATTGTTGGCAAAATCAACCGGCCGCTCTTCACCATAGCTGACGGTGCTTAATCGGGAAGCATTGATACCGGCATTTATCATAAACGTTTTGATACTCTGGGCACGCCTTTGTCCCAGGGCAATATTATATTCTGACGTCCCGCGTTCATCACAATGGCCTTCAATCAAAATGGACGCGCCGGGATTTTCCCTCAGCCATGAAACTTTCTGTTTAAGGGTCATCCGGGCATCTGAAGACAGTGTAGCATCATCAAAACTGAAATAAACATCTTCATTTACAAACTTCATCCGGGCTTCTTCTTTAATCCGAACCGCTTCCTGTTCCTGAAGCTGTTGGGCTTCCATTTGAGCTTGTAATTCTTCTTCAGACAAAGACGGGTTGGCATCTTCCTGTCCCTGGGCTGCCTCAGTAGAGACGTCTGTTTCAGAAGGATATTGTTCCATTGGATCCAAACGGGGCTTTTTCTCGGAGCATGACGATACTGTCATTAAAAAAACACCCATGAGAATGATCAATCCGATTTTAACATAAATATTACCTTTTTTCATGATGCTCTCCTAAATAAATATTAAGTTCATTATTTGTTTACAGTACCGAATATTTTAAGACCTGATTTTAATACTCTTTAAATGAAGACGACCAGGCAGGGTCTGTCTGTTCACCGAAAAGTGTCAGCAAGGTCCGCTGATCCGTTCCCGATGCAGTCATAACATAAATACGGGATTTTCCCGTCCGTGTGGAACTAAATGCAATCAGGCTCCCGTCCGGGGACCATGAAGGCGACTCATTGCTGCCGGCATCAATGGTTAACTGTTTAAAGTCTTTCCCATCCGCATTAATGACAAAAATATTGGCCTGACCAGCTTCCATGCCTGAATAAACAATCCGATCTCCTGCCGGCGACCAGTCCGGTTGTGTATTATACTTACCTTCATAGGTCAGTCGTCTGACCGCCCCGGTATCCAGGTTTTGAATAAAAATTTGCGGACTGCCAAATCTTTTGGAAACAAATGCCATTTTTTTACCGTCCGGCGAAAATGCCGGCGAAACATCTATGCCCCAGTTTTTAGTTAATCGTTTATCAATTTTTCCTGTTTCGGTCAAAAGATATATTTCTTCGTCTCCTTCAAATGACAGAGTGGCACCCATTAGATTTTTACCGGGCATCCATACTGGCGTAATATTAATCCCGTCAAATGAAATCTTTTTTTCTTTCCCATCATGCAAGTGCCGGATAAAAATTTCCGGTTTGTCATTCTGGTACGACGTATAGGCTATAGATGAACCATCCGGGGACCAGGCCGGAAATAATGTCAAAGATTTTGTCTTTGTCACCTGTTTTACATCATACCCGTCAAATTCACAGGTAAAAATCTCTTTGTTCCCTGTCGTTGTGGAGACAAAGGCAATCATGCTTTCAAAAACACCCCGTTTACCGGTTAACCGATAAAGCATTTCACTACAAAACCGATGAACAATTTTCCGCTGGTCGTCAAGACGGCCCTTGTAGCGTTTACCGAAAATCAGTTCAGATTTAAACGTATCAAACAATCTGAATTCAATCTGAAGGAGTTCGTCTTTAATGGTGACACCACCGGTAATTAAAAGTTCCGCACCGATATCCGTCCAATTGTCAAAGTTTATTTCCGGACCGGTAATCCCTTGTACCTGAAGATCTTCTAAAAATGCCTCCCGATCAATCATTTTAAAATAGCCGGTAAACGATAACGCTTCATAGACAAGATCAGACGCCTTGAGTGCAATCTCTTTTGCAGCAGACTCTTGTGACAGACTTTTTAAAACAGGCACGGCAACCGGGATTTTATTTAAAAACGGATCACTGATTTTAATATAATCATAGTCCGCAAAACACATTTGCGGCATTAATAATAAGGATATCAGCAGCACATAACCCGCCGGAAAAATAATATTCAATAATTTTATTTTCATACATTGCAGCATTGGCTTAAGACGGTTTTAATTAAAAATGTTTATTAATTTAAGCCGGAAGGTGTAAACCCGAGAACCAGATGATAATAGGCAAACCCTGCCGGCAGCGGGGGGAGCGGATTTGATTTCATAACCGTTTTGTATGCGGAATTATCTAAATATTCATTACCTGACCGCTTTTCAAACCACACATCCGTAATTTCACCACCCGGTAAAATTTTTATTACCAGTCGACTTTCAAGTCCCTTGGTTTGTCCGGCCAGTTTATCGGAAAACACCCAGTTATTTTTCATACGAACAGACACTTCCGCCTGAAAAATCTCAATTTGAGAAAAATCTTTAGAGTACGACTTCCCTGAACTGACAGATGTTGACGCCGGGGCGGCTTTTGACGGTTTACCAGACTGATTCCGCACCTCTTTCTTCAAACTTTCAATGCGATCCGAAACTGATTTCGGATGCGACGCTTCTGTCTGATTTTCAATTCTTTTTACGGCTTTTTGAAGGACTTGTTCCGTATCAATCTTCTTTTTTTTCAACGGTTTTTTAGTTTTCTTATCTTTTTTAGGTTTTGCTACGACATAATCGGATGGGTTCTTTTTCTTTTTTAAGCCTTTTTTAACCGGCAATGTCTCCGACGAACTGGGAGCAGGCATTTTTGAAATTTTATCAATCAACTGATCCATCGGAGCTATTGGGGATAGTGGAGAGGCAACAGCCGTTTTAACTTTTGCAGGCGGCAGTGGCGTCTCCGGGTTAAATGCCAGCAGATCCACATCAATTGTCGGCGGCAGTTCAACCCGCCGTTCAAATGAAGTGGGGAGATGAACAAACGCAATCAAAGCAAAAATGATTAAATGACTCATAAACGATATCAACGCAAAAATCAAAAAACTGCGAATTTGATCGTCGATATCGTCAACTATTAAAGCAGGTTGTATCATCAATTGGTAGATTTTATTCTTGAATCAATCAGACTTAAATTTTGGATTTTTTTGTATCCAATGGCAGGGTCACCATCCCAAGCTTTTCAACACCCGCACCCTTAATTTCGGACATAACCCTGACGACAGTACCGTAAGAAATATTTTTATCAGCTTTCAAAAAAACATTTTTTGTCGTACGGTTTTTAAAAATCGTTGTCAGCTTTTCCTTTAAAAAATCAATCCCCACTTCAAAATCATTGATCAGAATCTTATTATCCTTATCAATGGATACGATCAGCTGATCCTCTTCAGTGGCGATGCTGTCCCCATGTTCAATTTCAGGCAGAGACACATTCACGCCCTGAACCATCATAGGGGTTGTGACCATAAAGATGATCAGCAACACCAGCATAACATCAACAAACGGGGTAACATTTATTTCAGACATCAATGTGTCATTGTTATTGCGTCCAATTGCCATTTTAGACCTCTTGGGATAAAATCATCTCTCGTTCAATGATATTTAAAAAGTCAGCCGAAAAACTGTCCAACTCGGATTCAATGATTCTAATCTTCTGGGTAAAATAATTATAGGCGATAACCGCCGGTATTGCCACGGCAAGTCCGGCTGCGGTGGCAACCAGAGCTTCAGAAATGCCGGGAGCAACGGCTGCAATCGTAGCAGACCCTTTTTGAAAAGCAATGCTGTGAAAGGAATTCATAATTCCCCATACGGTTCCGAACAACCCGATAAACGGTGCGGTATTTCCGGTAGTTGCCAGAAACGGCACCATCTGGATCAGGCGGATACTTTCCGTATTACCGGACCGGTGCAAAGCCCGTTTGACATTTTCAAACCCTTTAACACTCTCATCCCTGGAAATCCGTTTTTCATTATTTTTATTTTCACGGGGAAGACCATCGGTATAAATCTTTCTCATTTCCATATATGCGATACGAAATGCCCGCGCAATAGGACTGAACTCCAGTCCTTTTGCCTGGGCAAAAGCATCTGAGAAATCCTTGGACTTCCAGAAGTATTCAACAAAAAAAGCGGATTCTTTATACGCTTTTCTGATTTGAAAATACTTGATCAGGATAATCGCCCAGGAAGCAACCGAAAACAGAAACAACAGCAGCATCACAAACTGAACCATTAAACCGGCGTTTAATATCATATGAATGACATCAAGCCTTTCAGAAACCATAAGAAGGAGTCTCCCATTGTTTTGAATTAATTGACCGGCACACCTGCAAACCACAAACTTTTTTACAGCGTTTATGTTTCTACACGCAACCGCACATAAAAAGTCAGTAACGAAACTATCTGACAACACGCCAAGTGTCAAGTCAAATGGTTCGGCAGTTCTACGCGTTTTACATTAAAAAAAAGTACCCATTCACGGGTTCGAAATTATCAGATTTTCGTAAACCATTGGCCTGTAAGCGTTTATAGGGTGCCGCAGATGCGAGGCGCCGGGCACGAAGACGTACTCGTCGTACTCCAAGTGCCCGGGAACAAAGCAGATGCGGTGCCCTGTGAACGCTTACAAAATAAAATGCCTTCACGCAACAATGCGTGAAGGCATTTTATAATGATATATGAAAAACAGAATCAGGTATGGACTACATCATGCCGCCCATTCCACCCATTCCGCCCATTCCGCCAGGCATTCCGCCGCCAGGCATTCCACCGCCACCTTCGTTTTCAGAAGGTTTTTCAGCCATCATGGCTTCGGTTGTAAGCATGAGGGAAGCAACGCTACCGGCATTTTGCAGAGCAAACCGGACAACTTTGGTCGGGTCAATGACACCGGCTGCAATCAGGTCTTCATAGGTATTCGTATCTGCATTGTAACCCACAACGCCTTCAGAATTCTTGACCTTGTCAATTACAACAGAACCTTCAAAACCGGCATTATCGGCAATCTGTCGCAGAGGTGCTTCAATCGCACGCATCACAACTTTAACACCCAGTTTTTGATCTGCCTTGATTTTAATTTTTTCAAGAGCGTCAAGACACCGAATCAGAGCAACACCACCACCCGGTACGATGCCTTCTTCAACAGCCGCACGGGTCGCATTTAACGCATCCTCAACCCTTGCTTTCTTTTCTTTCATTTCCATTTCCGTGGCTGCGCCAACATTAATCACTGCAACACCGCCGATCAGCTTGGCCAGACGTTCCTGCAATTTTTCACGATCATAATCAGAAGTGGTTTCTTCAACCTGAGCCCGAATCTGTTTTACACGGCCTTCAAGAGCAGCTCTGGCACCGGCACCATCTACAATAGTTGTATTATCTTTGTCGATGGTGATGCTTTTGGCATGTCCCAGATCATCAATCGTGATGTTTTCAAGCTTGATTCCGACATCTTCACAAATAACCTGACCACCGGTAAGCACGGCAATATCTTCCAGCATGGCTTTTCTTCTGTCACCAAAACCAGGCGCTTTAACAGCCGCAACGTTTAAAGTGCCTCGTAATTTATTAACAACCAATGTTGCCAGCGCTTCGCCTTCAATGTCTTCAGCAATAATCAGAAGCGGTTTGCCCATTTTTGAAATTTGTTCCAGAATCGGCAGCATATCCTTCATGTTACTGATTTTCTTTTCATTGATCAGAATATACGGATCGCTGAGATTCACCGTCATTTTCTCAGAATCAGTCACAAAATAAGGAGAAATGTAACCACGATCGAACTGCATACCTTCAACGACATCCAGGCTGGTTTCCATTGACTTGGCTTCTTCAACAGTAATAACGCCTTCTTTTCCGACCTTATCCATTGCTTCGGCAATAATATTACCAATGGTTGCATCGTTATTTGCAGAAATAGTTCCAATCTGTGCGATTTCACGCTGGTCTGTTGCAGACCGGCTGATTTTTACCAGTTCTTTAACGGCAACTTCAATCGCTTTATCAATACCAAGCTTGATGGCCATAGGATTGTTTCCTGCAGCAACCAGCTTTAAGCCTTCTTCATAAATGCCACGAGCTAAAACAGTCGCAGTAGTTGTACCGTCACCAGCCATATCACTTGTTTTGCTGGCAACTTCTTTAACCATCTGTGCGCCCATATTCTCAAACTTGTCTTCCAGTTCCATTTCTTTGGCAACTGTTACGCCGTCTTTGGTAACCGTCGGAGCACCCCAGGATTTATCAATAACAACATTGCGACCCCGGGGACCAAGAGTAACAGCAACTGCATCAGCGAGTTGCTGAACCCCACTAAGCATTTTTTCACGGGCCTTGGCACCGTATTTAATTTCTTTTGAACTCATGATCATCAACCTCCAATTCGTTTATTCAATTATTCCCAAGATATCATCTTCACGCATGATTAAGTGCTCTACATCATTAATTTTTACGTCTGTGCCGGCATATTTGGCAAATAAAACACGGTCACCAGTTTTAACGTCAAGCGCAATCAACTTGCCGTCATCACCCCGTTTACCGTTACCAACTGCCGCAACAACGCCTTCAGCGGGTTTTTCTTTTGCGCTATCAGGAATAATGATTCCGCCTCTGGTCTTTGATTCCTCTTCAATCCGTTTAACCAGAATACGATCTTGCAATGGTCTGATTTTCATTTTACTTCTTCTCCTTTTTCCTTTTTTGAGTTTTCTCATTCATTAGTAAAATCAATCATCATTTGAAAAAGTCATTCCAAAATATAGCAAACATTAAACCATAAATCAGTTTGCCATGATTTAAAGAAATCAAAACATAGTGACTCAATCCATGAAATCAACGTTCTTAAAAAAAATATACCGAAAAGTGTCTTTTTTGCCTGAAAAAATTATTATATATAAATAACATCAGTGCAAAAAAATACTCACGGCTCTAACTGGCAATATATTTAACCATCATCTGAAAACAATTAATCCGAAGTTTCTTTTTTAGTGGTTGTTGTTTTTTCAGATGTTTTACTTTCGGTTTTTATCGGTTCTTTATTTTTCGCCGGCGCAGTGGAACTGTTCGACTTATTGGCATAATCAGTTACATACCAGCCCGATCCTTTTAAATGGAATGAACTTTGTGAAACTATCTTGTGAAGCTTCCCGGTACACTGGGGGCATTTTGAAAGTGGTTTATCCGACATTTTTTGCATTATTTCATGAATATGTCCACATTTCGCACATTCATATTCGTAAATCGGCATCTTTTTGCATCTCCTGTTATTATAAAATAATTTCAAGCAACTGCTTATCTTCGCAGTGTTTTAAAATCACAAAGAATATAGTGAATTTTTTAAGGTTGTCAAGGGTCTGAAAAAATTTTTATTATTTTTTCAGACCTCGGACGCCAGTCGCCAGTTTTTATAAAATTCCAGCACCGGTCCCAACGTTTTTATATTAACACCACTGAGAATTTCATGGGTTTTAACATGGACCCGAACTTCTTCATTCATTTTTTCATTGGAAGGCACATCAAAATACTGCAAGAACCTTCTGAAACGGATAATATGAATCAGTTCATGACATACAACATAGACTGAGAATGCATACAAATCCAAATCCGTCATTTTTTTCATCGTTTTGATTATTGAATGGTCCTGAATGCATACTTTATAGAAATCCTTCACCGGAACATCCGACAAATCTTTTTTTGTCTTTTCCGCATATCGAATAATCTGGGCAAAATGATCCTTAACAATCTCATTTTCAGAAAGATCTGCCAGTGTTTTTACATCATAATTCAATTGCAGCAACTGGGTTGAAGACAATTTATAATGATTACTGACCAGTTCTTCTGCCATGGCCACCGAATTATTAACGATACGGATATCATCCGGGCTGAAATATTGATATTTTTTCATAAAATCTCATGGGGGGTTTCAATGAATTCAAAAAAACAGACAACTATCTACAACTATTAGCCTTTCATAGATTCTAAAAAAATAATTCAGAACCTGTTTTATGAATATAGTTAAAATTATTTTTTTTAAAGAAAAAAATATAAAAAAATATGGACATTTAATTTTAGGCTATGTTATATAATGAAGTTATTATTTTAAATATAAACCATTTTTTTGGAGGTGATCATTTGGGTAGTGTAATTAAAAAACGACGAAAAAAGATGCGCAAACATAAACACCGAAAGCTTTTGGCCCGAACGCGACATCAAAGAAACAAAAGATAGTTAGTGTCCGACTGAAATCCCTTTATTTTCAGTTATAGCGTTGGATTTAAAATTTTACCTCTTAAGATACGCAATGTATTTCTGCGGTTAAATTTTATCTACACCTTTAACTTGAATAGAATTTCAGGATTTCAATCAGGCTTGATTTCAACTGGGCACGAGATAGTACGGCAGGCTTTTTTAAATATTTAAACGGGAAAAGTGTGATTTTTCATTCACCACTTTTCCCGTTTTTTTATTTTTATTTTTTACTTGGACTTGTAAAATCTTTTAAGTATCTGAGAAATTCCGAATTTGTCGACAACACCACCTTACTTTTTTCATCCAAAGAAGTCTGATAAACGTCCAGTGCCTTTGTAAACGAATAATATTCCGGATCCTTATTAAATGCGTTGGCATATATTGATGTGGCTTCCGCATCCGCCTTTCCTTTTTTTTCCTGGGCCTTCCGGTATGCGTCCGACTGGATCAGCTTTAAATCCTTTTCCTTGTCACCTTCGATGCGAAACGCTTCCCCCCGGCCTTCCGAACGGATTTTTTCCGCCACCTGATTTCGTTCGGCAACCATCCGGCCATATACTGAATCCCTCACCTTCTGGACATAATTGACCCGCTTGATTTTGACATCAATGAGTTCAATCCCGAACTTTTCCAGTTTCGGCTGAGCGGCTTTCAATATTTCCCTGGACAATTTTTCCCGACCGGTTTTAATCTTATACTCAGACGGATCCATGATCTCGTCCCCGACCTCCATTTCCCCCCCCATGTTAACATCTTCCTCAAGGGTGGTCATTTCCCGATTGCTGTTGCGGACGGTTTCGATCAGATGATTGGATGTGACGGCATTTCGAATCGCCGGATTAAGAATATCATCTAAACGGCTCAGTGCGAGATTGCGGTCGGTCACGGTTTCAAAAAAGGCAATGGGATCCACAATCCGCCACCGGGCAAACGAATCTACCCATATATAGGTCTTGTCAAGTGTCGGGATTTGTCCCGGTTGCCCGTCCCACTCCTGAATATTTTTCAAAAAATAGTTGGGTTGCTGAATAAACGGTATTCTAAAATTCAGTCCCGGCTTTGTAACAGGGTCCCCAACCACCTTGTTAAACTGGGTCACCACCACCTGTTCCGTTTCATCCACCACATACGCTGAAGAAACAACCCCCATAAAGCCCAACGCCGCAATAACGATTAATATGATAAATTGTGTCTTCATTTTTGTAACCCCCATTTTTCTCCAAGATTGAGCAGCGGCAGCACATTTTTCTGATCGGAATCAATGATATAAAGCTCCCCGAGTTCCGGGAACACCAGTTCCACCATTTCCAGATACAACCGACGGCGGGTGACGTCCTTGGCCTTGGCATACTCTTCATACTGGGCAATAAACCGGGACGCATCCCCTTTGGCCTGGTTCACACGTTCACTGGCATACCCTTCCGCGCTTTTAATGGTCTGTTCCGCCTCCCCCCGCGCCCGGGGAATCACCCGGTTATATTCTTCCATGGCCTGATAGATCAGCTTTTCCTTTTCCTGAACCGCCTGGTTCACCTTATTAAACGAATCCTGAACCGGTATCGGTACATTGGTGTTGCCCAGTTCAACCGTATCAATATCAATGCCCGTCTTTGCTTCATTGAGCTCTTTTTGCAGCCAGACCTGGGCCGCATCGGCAATCTCTTCCCGGTTGCTGATGACCTCGTTAATACTCCGATCCCCCACCACCAGCCGCATGGACGCCTCGGACATATCCCTTAAAAACTGGGTGACATCCCGCACATTAAACAAATACCGATAAGGATCTTTAATCCGGTACTGCACAATCCAGGGGACCACGCCGACATTCAAGTCGCCGGTCAGCATCAGAGATTCATCAATCGACTCCGTGTTTGAGGTAGTAAACCGTGCCGGCCGGGTTGATCCGGAACCCAATCCGAACTCTTCCTTATATACCCGCTTGATTTTGACTTTCGTTACCTTTTCAATTCCTGCGGGAAGTTTAAAGTTAAGCCCCGGCTGTTCCGTACGAAGATACTTTCCAAACCGCTGAACCACACCAACTTCATTGACATCTACGGTATAGACCATCGAAGTCCCGAAAAACAGTACGATACCTGCAAGTACAAGCAGCAGCCAGCCGGCCTGAAACTTGAAGTCTTTGAACTTATTAACGATGTCATCCATCTGCGGCGGCTTAACACTACCGCCCCCGGTACCCCGTTCCTTTTGTTTCTGCTGCAGTTTCTCCCAGTCCCAATTCATAATTTTTCCCAATCATTTAATGTGTGGATTCATTCCTTCACAAATTTTGATGGCTTCGTAAAAAGCTCCAAATTCTGTGTTGCGCTTCATCCTTCGTTTCTTCATGGTACACTAAGTACAAATCATCACTAAGGATTTGCGCGCCTTGAATTTGGAGCTTTTTTCTTTGCCATAGGAATCTGACTTTTTACAAGTTTGTCAATTTTTAACGATAAAAATATAAAAACCGCATTCATTTTCAAGCTGAGTTATAGCAAATAGTTAAAACAGGATTCTAAAGGAATGGAGTTTTATAAAACTTTTAATCAACATCCCCGTTCAAGTCAAGTAAAATCCAGAAACTACAGCTAATCCGGCCTAAACGACATCGCCAGGGAGCTGTTCCTGAAGCTGTTCTTGACTCTTGCCTGACTTAGGGACTATATCGTATTATAAATTCTATGAAAGGCTATTTATCATTTAACTATTTTTGAATTTAAAAATAAGCAAAACAGTTTTAAGCAATCATATTTCACAATGAATAAAAAACGTCCCCGAAAGTCTGAATCCATCCATATTAAAGAAGTTCTTTCTTCGGTAATCCGCACCTGCCGGAAAGAATCAAATACCGTGCTTTCAGAAATCAAAAAAACATGGAATGCAGAACTGGATAAAATCATCACTGATCATGCCCAGCCGACTGCATTAAAAGGATCAATATTGCTGATCACCGTAAAAAGTTCCACCCTGTCGCATCAGCTTCGATATCTAACCAATGATATCCTTTATGTGATTAACAACAGGGCTGAAAATTACCGGATATCAGAACTGAAGATTAAAACAGGAAGCTTCTAATTAATGCAATGACCGAACTCACACCAGAACTCACACCAGAACTTACCATAGACAGCCTTCATAACGGCTGCCTACAGATCCAGCAATCCCCTTCCGGATACCGGTTCTCCATGGATGCCGTTATCATTGCCAACATAGCAAGCATTCAGAGCAACGACCGCGTGCTGGATCTGGGCACCGGGTGCGGCGTAATTCCCCTTATCCTGGCGTATCTGCATCTGGAAATTACCGTATTCGGTGTTGAAATCCAAAAAAGCCAGGCTGATATTGCCGCAGCCAATGTCAGGAATAACCATCTGGAAAACCGCATCACCATTTTTCATCAGGACATAAAATCATTATCTGTTGACCAGACATCCGGAAACGTCAATGTTGTTATATGTAATCCGCCGCACATTGAAAAATCCTGCGGCAGAATTAACCCTGACAGACAGCTGGCTGTTTCCAGACATGAGATAGAAATGACACTGGACGATGTGGTCAAAACAGCAAAAAAAATGCTATCCCCTTTTGGAAGATTAATCTTGATATACCCGGCAAAAAGACTGGCGGATTTGACTGACCGGATGCGCTCATGCGGCATTGAACCCAAAAAGATATGCATCCTTTATACTAAAGCAGAAACAAAGGCCAAACGGGTTATCATAGAGGGTATTAAAGACGGCAAACCGGGAATGGTCATCACTAAACCATTAATTATCCATAATCCGGACGGAACATATACGGAAATGGCAAAGCGTATTTTCAGCACACAGCAATAAAAATTCATTGTCATTCATGAATTTTTGTTTGACACACATGCTTAAAATAGATATTTTGCCGAATCTATCAACGACATGAACATTTCATGTAATGATGTACCTGTTGGAGAGGTGGCCGAGCGGCTGAAGGCGCCGCTCTCGAAAAGCGGTATCCCTTGACCGGGATCGTGGGTTCAAATCCCACCCTCTCCGCCACTGACAACAGGTTACAAATACGGTTACAGCTTAGTCGCCAGCATACAGACAAATAAAATATACGGAGAGATGACCGAGTGGCTGAAGGTGCACGCCTGGAAAGCGTGTGTGCTCGCAAGGGTACCGAGAGTTCGAATCTCTCTCTCTCCGCCACCATTTTTAAAAAAAAAGCTACATCGGCGCCTGATATTTCGGACCGACGATCAGCAGGTTGTTGGGCAAAACGGATTGGACTTTTTCCATGATACTGCCGAACAGCATTTCTTTAATAACACCGTGTCCATAAGCACCCAGAATCACGAGTGCATCATGCGGCACATTGTAAAGATTATTTGTAAACTCGCCGGAATCAAAAACCGCCCAGTCCCTCACATATTGATCCATTTCTTTGCCGAGATTTCTCTTTTGAATAATGTCCTTATAATAATCCAGAGAATGTTTTCCCAGTTGCGTATAAACATCCATCGGCAACCCCGATAAACGGCTGATGCGGATACCTAAACGAAGAGCATTGATGGCATTGGCTGACCCCCCGAACATGACTGAGACAGATTTCCAGGGTTTATAGACAGCACCCGCAATAAGTACCGGAAAGCGCGCGGATTTTACAATTCGCCGGACGCGGGGGCCGATGTAGCCAAGGCCGATTTTTGAAGACAAATCACTGATAGTCCGGGGACAGCACATAAAATCAAAATTAACCGGTATATCCGGCAAAGTGGAAGCTGTAAAATTTTTCGGATCAATAAAACCCGGTTCCGGCAGTCCCTGAGAACGGACAATTTCAACTGCATGAGCACGTGCTGTTTCCGGTGCAATCAGATAGGAATCATCTAAATCAATCTGAGCCACATCATTTTCAAAATACATTAAAAATTTTATAAATTCCGGAATATATATTTCCGGCTGAACCCCGATGATTTTACAAAAATACGTTGATTGAAGCAGGACCTCCCGCCCCAGGGGGGTATTCCTAAAAATATGAAGCAATCTTGTTTCCATTTTCTCTTCCTTTTAAATTATTGATTGGTCTGTACAATCAGCTCATTACGATACTTATCGAGCAATGTCGCCTTGGAAATCATACCGATAAACTGGTTATTTGCAACCACCGGCATACTGAAAAGGTTGGCGGCATCCATTCGATCCAGAACATCTGACAAATCATCATCTAAACCAACTGTTTGTACCTGAATATCCATAATCTGTTCTAAAAAAACAGTTTCATAAAATAACGGGTCAAAAAGATATTCACGGATATCATCCAAGTGAATTAAACCGAGAAATTCTCCGCTGAGCTCATCTTCAACAGGAAAAAAATTTCTGTGAGATCTTTGCATAATTTTAACAAAATCACCCAGCTTCATGTCTTTGGTAACGACAATACAGTCTTTTTCAACCAGTTCACTGACACTCAAATCCATAAGCACCCGGGCATCTGTCCGGGGACGCAAAAAATGACCTTTATCAACAAGGTCCTTCATATAAAAGGATGCCGGTTCGAAAGAATGGCATAACGTTGTTGATATCGCAGAAACCAAAATCAACGGCAGAATCACTTCATACCCGCCGGTAATTTCAACAATTAAAAACATACCGGTCAACGGTGCCTGGAGGATACCGCTGATCAGGCCGGCCATGCCCAGCAAGGCAAAACATCCTTCATTGACCCATTCTATACCGGGCCATACCATTTCGATAAATCGGTGATACATCAGGCCGGTAAAACTGCCGATTACCAGACAGGGTGCGAATATACCACCGGAGCCACCCCAGCCGAGGGTAAAGGAAGTTGCGACAATTTTTGCAAAAACCAGAAATACAACAAACAACAGGCCATTTGAAAACGTCCCTTCAACCATCGCCTGAATTGAATGATACCCTTCTCCAAGCACATCCGGGAGGAAAAAACCAATCATCCCTACTGCACATCCGCCAAGGGCTGCTTTCATCCACGCCGGAAGATGGATATGAAGGGAAAAACGATGAGACAATCTTAATGACCGTGTCAGAAAGATGGAAATAAATGCGGTTGCAACCGCAAGACCGATGCATGCGACGGTATCGGCAGGATCAATATTAAACTGCAAATGTGTAAACGCAATCTGGTTGCCCTGCAAAAGCCGGCAAACCTGAGCACCAAATACGGAAGCAACGGCAATCGGAACAATATTCACCGCAGACCATTCACCGACAATCACCTCAATGGTAAACACCAGTCCGGCAATCGGTGCATTAAAAATTGCAGCCACAGCGCCGGCTGTACCACAGCCGACTAAGGCGACACGCTGACGGTCATTTAATGAAAAAAGCTGGGCGATATTGGAGCCAATGGCAGCGCCACTCATGACCACCGGCGCTTCCGGTCCGGCAGATCCGCCACTGCCGATGGTCAAACAGCTTGAAATCAATCGGGAAAAGCTGGATCGAAAACGCATCAGGCCACCATGGCGGGATACGCTGTATAGCACTTCCGGCACGCCGTGCCCGGCACCCTCTTTCATAAATTTGTCAAGAAACAAGGAAGACAGAGCCGCACCGATTCCCGGCATAATAAACGCCCACCATAAATACCGGTAATGCCCAAGAAACTCAAACATGGCAATCAGCCCCCGGTTCAGCGCAAGTGCAGCAAGTCCGCTGCATGAACCGACCAGCGCACCAAGGCTAATCAACAGCAGCCGATCATCAAAACGAAAAAAAATCCACCGGGATGGAAATCGTCTTATATTTAAATTCTTAATAAATTTCACGATATAAACTTCAAAAGATTCATCATCCGAATCGGTTAAATCCTTTAAGGTGCGTCAAACCGATGATCCAGTTCTTTGATTTTCTTTAAAAAAACCGTATGATCCGGCGGTTGGTTTAAAAATTCTATAAATGCTTCATCCCTCAGACAAAAAGAAAGCCTTGCCAACAACTGGAGATGACTTTTTGAGGAGGGACAGATAAGAAGAAATAAAACAGAGACCGGCTGATGATCAACCGCTTTATAGTCAACAGGATTTTTAAGAAAACAGGTTGTAATAAAAGCCGGGATTTCTCCGTAATCCAGAGGTGTTCGAGGATGGGGGATTGCCACACCTTTGCCAATACCCGTGGACATCAATTCTTCCCTTGCCAACAGGCTCTCATGCAAGGTTTCTTTCTGCCCTTGCGTGTCAAAACAGGTGATACATTTCACCCCTGCCCTTATGACTTCTACAGCAGAGTCTCCTTTAATATCATAGTAAACCCCGCCACGCGCCATTGCCACGCGTAAATTATCAACCTGACCTTCCAGAGCCGGCTGAATCTCAGCACCCGGCGGGATATATGTCAGATTATTGGCATTCGCCCATTTCTGTATAGACGAGAGACTGAAAACACACTGGTTTTCCTTAATACGAACCGGAATTCTGCCCTGGCGAATCCATCGTTCAGCAGTGTCAGAAGTGATGCTTAAAGCTGCTGCAAACGTTTTTAAGTCAAGTCGCATAATTAAAATACTCTAACTATTTTTTATGGATTGTTAATGGTCCCAGTATATTTTCAGATGTGAATAAATCTGAAAAAAGATAGTCGTTTATAGTTATTTTGCCCAAAAATCAATATAATTTATGGACCGGATATTCCTTAAAGCTTTTAACAAAGCCATCATTCTGTATATCCGTCCATCCACCACGCATCCCATGTTGTTGCCATGATTTCTTCTGCCAGCCGCTTTCCGATATCTGTTTTCAGACGCTGCTGCACCACGGGGAGCCATTGATCCGGACTTTTATGCCCGATGTCGGCAATGGATTTTAAATTCAGAATAAATGAAAGTTGATCCGCATCATATGCCATTTTGGATTCATGCGTCTTTTGTTCATTAAATTCTGTTATCAGGTCTGCCATGGATTGACCAAACGGAAGGTGCCGGGTGGCATCTGCAACTGCTTTTTCCTCATCAACCGTCACGTATTTTTTCTGCACATAATTCTGATCCCCGATTCTGGCTTCCGGTAAATCATGAATCAGGCACATGGATATCAGGCGGAGTGAATCGATCTCCGGTGTCATCATAGACATCACATACGCAATAAACGTGGCACTGAATGAATGTTCCGCCACAGACTCTTTTCCAGCGCCTAAAAAATGATACCCTGACCGGGGAATATCTTTTAATATATTTGCCTCAAACAGCAATGCTGCAATATTTTTCATCCGCAATCCTTACTCTTAAAAACACCTTCAACGTTGATGATATAAAATTATCCGGCTGACCACGAAAAAAACACGATCGCCACCATACTGGCCACAGACAGCCATTGAAAAATTTTAGCCAATGGATTTTTAATAAAAAGGCCGTATATCCCCCCAATCAAAGCCCCGCAAAAAAAACCGAATAGATGCGCCATGATATCGACTTTAATATCACCTGCACCGGAACCAAGCAGTCCCAAAAGCGCTAATCCGCACGCCATTGGCACCCAGACTGTTTTCATTTTTCCGGGTGTTCGTTTATTTTTAAATCCCTGGTAACCGGCCAATATTCCGATCGCTCCGAACACCGCAGTAGACGCGCCGATTGAAACATGGGCACTTTCATACATGTATGCATTCACAAGATTTCCGGCAATCCCGCTAAAAAGGATCATCAACCATCCAACCCCCCAGCCGGTTACCGAGCATAAAGCGGTTCCGAAAATAAAAAGGCCGGTCATATTTCCGGCAAGATGAACTTCATCTTTGTGAAGCATTAACGCTGTTACCGATCGGTAATACTCTCCGTCAAGGATCTTGACTGCCGAAGCACCGAATCGGTTGACGACCTCTTTTGTGTCACCGGCATTTTGAACCAGTATATAGCATAACAATAACATAATGGATATGATAAACCCTGAAATCACCATATCCCTTGTGAGCTCAACATTGTCTTCATCAAAATCCAGGCGAACCGTCCTGTTCTCTTTAAAATAAAGTTCCATCGACACAAGCGCCCGATCATAATGGGATTCATCCACCCAGACATCCCAACTCTTTTTATTTTTAGTGATCCGGTGAAGCACGCCGGATGAGGTAAGAACCAAAACACATATGTTTGTCTGTTTTTGTGTTAAATTTTCAAAAAGAATATACATGAATGAAGACCATTGTTTGCCCCAATGAAAACCCTATAAAAAATCAGATTCACAGAACCTGAAAAAAAACATTATACCTGAATCTTGCAAAGTTCAGGCATAAATCTTAGCACCTGGCAGCCTTTTAAAAAAGACAATTCAAAATTATTTTCAAACCATACCAGGCTTTTAACAAGCTATTTACCCGCACAGAATCAGCAGAGGGGCTTGACAAATAAAAAATCGCACCCATTTTATAAAAAATCAATCACCAATCTGTCATAATTTACACAATTTTGAACATAGACATTGAAGGAGTCGAAATGGAACGTACAAAACAAACCCATGAATTTAAAACCGAAGTAAAGCAGTTCATGCATTTGATTATTAATTCCTTGTATTCAAACAAGGAAATTTTCTTAAGAGAATTAATTTCAAATGCCTCGGACGCCATTGACCGACTCAGCTTTCAGGCCCAGACCGACAGCAAAATCCTGAGAAACGATACGGATTTTAAAATAAAAATCACACCGGATAAGGAAAATAAAACCCTGACCATATCCGATAACGGTATGGGTATGACCTATGATGAAGTGGTTGATAATATCGGCACTATTGCCCGAAGCGGCACTGCCGAATTTATGAAGGCAATAGAAAAGTCCAACGATAAGAACACGTTAACGCCTGAACTCATCGGCCAGTTTGGTGTCGGGTTTTACAGCGCATTTATTGTTGCGGATAAGATCAGCATCATCACACGGGCTGCCGGGGAAGAGACCGCGACACAATGGGAATCAACCGGAGACGGATCATATACCATTGAACCGGTTACCAAAGACGGGCGAGGAACAGATATCATATTATCGTTAAAACCGGTGGAAAAAGATGAACAGGACTTTACAGAGAACTGGACCATTCGCAGCATTGTAAAAAAACATTCAGATTTTGTCAGCTACGCCATTGTCATGGATGTGGAACATGACGAGTTTGAAACCGATGCTGAAGGCAAACAGGTTCTGGATAAAGACAGCAAACCCATTAAAACGGGAACGGTTGTTAAAGAAGAGACCTTAAATTCGATGAAGGCCATCTGGAGCAGAGATAAAAAAGATGTGACGGAAGAAGAATACAAAGATTTTTACACGCACATCAGCCATGACTGGAATCCCCCGCTGACCCAGCTCCATTTAAAACTCGAAGGCCTGACTGAGTACAGCGCGTTAATATACATTCCTTCTCAGGCTCCCATGGATCTGTTCACGCCGGAAAGAAAACACGGGGTTCAACTTTACTGCAGACGTGTTTTTATCATGGATGACTGCAAGGAACTGATTCCTGAATATCTGCGATTTATCAAAGGCGTTGTCGATGCTCCGGATTTAAACCTCAATATCAGCCGTGAAATTCTTCAGCAAGATGCGCTGGTTCGAAATATTCACAAAAATCTGGTCAAAAAGATTCTTGATGCTCTGGATCAAATGGATACCGAGGAATATGACAAATTCTATACTGAATTAGGTGCCGTCATCAAAGAAGGTATCCACTCTGACTGGGGCAACCGTGACAAAATTGCAAAGCTTGCCCGTTACAAAACAACAAAATCAGACGGTAAATGGGTTTCTCTACAGGACTATGTTAACAATATGAAACCGGATCAGGAAGACATCTATTACTTAACCGGGGACAACCTTGCCGCCATTCTCAATAGCCCGCACTTAGAAACCCTCAAGGATAAAGATATTGAAGTGCTTCTGATGACCGATCCGGTGGATGAGTTTGTTATTCAGTCATTGCCTGAATTTGAAAAAAAGAAATTCAAAAGTGCGGAAAAAGGCGACCTGGGTCTTGATAAAGTAGATGATGAGAAAAAAGAGACATTTTCCTCTTTGTTTGAAAAAATCAAATCCGAACTTGACGATAAAATCAAAGAAGTCAAACCTTCGTCTCATTTAAAGGATTCTGTCTCCTGCCTTTCCGGAGATGCTTATGATATGAGTTCCTACATGGAAAAACTGCTTAAAGCGTCCGGGCAGTCCATGCCGGATTCAAAACGAATTCTTGAACTGAATATCAGCCATCCGGTAATGGGAAAAATTCAGTCGATTTATGAAAAAAACAATGATGATGCTTCATTAAAAGACTACAGCAACTTGTTGTATGATCTGGCAATTGTCGGAGAAGGCGGGAAAATTGAAAACCCGGCCCGGTTCAGCAAACTTATTGGCGAAGTGATGGCCAAAGCATTATAAAAATATTTTTCAGATGATTACTTGCCCGGACGGTTTTACGATAAGCCTTCCGGGCATTTTTTTCGATTAATCCAATCTAATTATTTTACAAATTAACGATAATTAATTATTCTATTTAGTCGTTGAACGGAAAGCCCGCGCAACGACAATTTTTCTGTCATTGCGCGGGAGGCACGACCAAAACAATCCCATAAATGCCTGGGGATTACTTCGTCGTTCGTTCCTCACTTCTCGTAATGACAGCCTGGATTCAGGGTTTTCGAGAGACTATTTAAGCATATATTATTATCTGAGGCGGAGATAATCAGTTGCAATGATTGGCTGGTTAAGTTATATTAAATAAATTCCTTGGATAAGAACATATAGTATAATACAATATTACCGGTGATAAAAATTTCATCAGATATCTATAAAAGCCAATTCAAATGAAACCGAAAAAAAAAATGCGGGTCATGGTCGTTGATGATGAAGACCATGTCCGACGACTCATCACAACCGTTATAAAAACAATGAATTGCGAAATTGTTGGCGAAGCCGGCAACGGCAAAGAAGCGGTTTCTTTATTCTGCACATTAAAACCCCACATGCTGCTTCTGGACATCAATATGCCGTTAAAATCAGGGAAAGAGGCGCTGGCTGAGATTAAAAAAAGATTTCCGAATGCTTGCATCCTCATGCTGACATCTCTTACCGACAAAGAGACGGTGGAAGACTGCATGGAACTCGGGGCTTCGGGTTTTATTCGGAAAGATCTGCCGTTAGACGAGATGTGTGATGTCATCAAAAAAACGTGGCGAGCTTACCGGGAATCTCTCAAGGCGAACTGACAATGCAGCTCAAAGAAAAATATAATTTGTCTGATATGCTCAATGAAATTGAGGATGATCTACTCGAACAAAAAAAGGATGTAAGCCAGGAAAAAAATATTCCTCAGGAAATCATCACTGAAATGATGCTGTCAAATCTGAAGGCAAAGAAAAAAAAGAATAACTGACACAGGATTTAACATTAGGACGATGAAAGCGCCAAAAATTGAAAATCCTCTTTTCTTTAAGATCTTAAAAGAAAAACAGATCATTCCTGACGGCTTTGTTTCGGATCTGCTCTATGAACTGGACGGCAATGCCTTAGATGTTTTAGCAACACTGATCCAGAGCGGTATCGGCACCAAAAGGCAGCTATGCCAGCTCTGGTGTGACTCCATTAGTATTGCTCATGTTGATCTAGAAAAATCCCTGTTTCAATCAAACATCATTCGTAAAATGCCGGAACGATTTGCCAGGCAGAATTATGCGATACCCATTTATCAAATGGGCGATACGGTTACTGTTGCAACCCCGATCCCGGATAATATTGCCTTAAAAAAACAAATCGAAAGCATCCTCAAGGGACCGGTAAACCTTGTGTTTGCATTACCCCAGGATATTGAATGGGCAATAGAAAACGAATACCAGACCAATACTACATTATATGAATTTTTCACGAAAATAACCACCAGCAAGGTTTTTGATGCCGACAACCCCATCAGTGAAAAAACATTTGAAGAAATCGCAGGCAAAGAATCCATCAACCAGCTCCACGTTTGCCTGATTCTTTTGGGAATTACAGAATACTCCAGCGAAATCCAGATTGACCCGGAAGAACACATTGCCAGAATCTGTTTTATCATAAACGGTAAATTTTATGAAAGATTACAGATTGAAAAAAACGTATATCATCAACTGTTAAAAAATCTAAAAGCCCTGGCAAAGATTACAGACAGCAATGATAAGGATGCACAATACAGCCGGATTATCTTCCCGACACCGGGGAAAAAATTTGATATCCAGTTTTTAATGCTGCACACGGAATTCGGAGAAAAAATTTTTCTAAAACTAATGGATCGGCAGGCATTACAAAAAATACCAGAAATTTCTGAACAATTTATCCCTGCTAAGCAAATGCAGCAGCTTGAACATCAGATAAATACCTTAAAAGGCATCATGCTTATCTCCGGTCCATCTCAAACGGACTACAGCAGCCTTGCATATTCTATCATTAATAAAATTCGTTCCACACATACAAAAAAAATAATGACAGTAGAAGATTCACCCACTTGGCTGCTAAATGAAATAGACCAGTACCAGATCAATCCAAAAGCGAATTTCACCCGTTCAGAAGTACTCACATCCTGCCTGAATCTCCATCCGGATGTCATCTATGTTCAGAACATTAAAGACCCGGATATTATCGATGATATTAAAAAGACAGCTGAAAACGGACAGTTTGTTATTGCCGGGATTAGTGCTCCCGATGTATTTGAAGCCATATACCTCACCAGACTGAGAATCGGTTCTGAGATCACATCCATCATCAATCACCAGAATGTCCGAAGACTGTGTGATCATTGCAAAGAAAAATATCAGCTGTCTTTTCAGCAAATACATGATCTTTTTATTTTCGACGGTGCCCCGAAAGTATTTGCCTGGCGCGCTGTTGGCTGCCCGTATTGCCGCAATACAGGATATCTCGGGCATATTGGTATCATAGGTTTATTGGTCATCAATGATGACATCAGAAAAATGATCTGCGGTAATGCAACCCCTGATGAAATTAAAATTCATAGCAAAAAGCTTGGATTCCAGAGCAAAAAATATGACGGAATTAAAAAAGTACTCCAGGGCCTGACCTCTTTTGAAGAAATTGAATCAGTTTACTCAAGCTGAACGCACCCATCGGGCATCACTTATTGCACGATAATAACCATATAAAATTAATTATTATGTTATATTAACCCTATTTTGCGACGTTAAAAAAATGATGAACATACTGATAGCAGATGATGATGCAGCTGCCCGAAAAATGGTATCCCAATACCTGAAAAAAAAAGGCTACAATGTATTTGAAGCTTCCAACGGTATTGAAACCTTTACGTCAATTCTTGACCATCCCATCAACATTGCCATCATTGACTGGATTCTGCCTGGAATGGACGGCATTGATGTCTGTCGGAAAATCCGGGGAAAACAAAAAGGCAGTTATGTGTTTATCATCATGCTGACAGCCAAAGATGAAAAACAGGATTTAATCAAAGGCTTTGATGCAGGTGTTGATGAATACATCATGAAACCCGTGAACCTTCAGGAACTAATCGCTCGAATCAAGGTAGGAACACGAATCGTTTGTCTGGAAAGAAAGCTGATCGAGAAACAAAGAGAACTTACCGGTAACAATGAGTTGAAAAACAAGTTTATCGGTATTGTTGCACATGATCTCAGAAACCCGGTCATTTCCGTCAGAGGATTCAGCGAACTGCTTATTAAAGATGGGAATAACTTCACTGAGGAACAAAATGAATTTTTAGACATTATCCATTCCACCAGCCAAAATATGCTGGCAATGATCAATGATCTTTTAGATATTTCCCGAATTGAAAGCGGCAACATGCAGCTTACACAGAAAAACGGCTCATTGAATAAATTAATACAGGAGAGAATTCAGCTGATTCAGCTACAGGCTGACAAAAAACATATCACTATCCATAGGGACCTGCCCCTAATTCCGGAAGTTATCTTTGACGCGCACCGTCTCGGACAGGCAATTGACAACCTTATTACCAATGCCATAAAATTTGCGCCCATTGGATCAAACGTATATTTAAGCCTGAAGCAGAATGGGGAGCTTATAGATTTTAGTGTTACCGATGAGGGCCCGGGAATTCCCAGAGAAGAACAACATCTGCTGTTCAGCGAATTCCACCGTCTGAGCATCCGCCCGACCGCAGGTGAAACCAGCACCGGACTTGGGCTGGCTATTGCAAAAAAAATTATTGAAGCCCACAATGGCATGATCGAGTTTGAAACCCAGGAAGGCATGGGTTCTACTTTCAGCCTGATTCTGCCGGTCGCATGAGAGGGAACTTCTATATATCTACCAGTTTACCCGGCCGGTTTCTCCATATACTGAAAGCACCAGCCATGTTTTAACGTCACATTTTATTTGACTGTTGCAGCACAATTCCCTTGCTTCATCAGGGGATACAAAAATGGTTTCAATGTCTTCTGAGCTGGTATTTCCCTCATTTGAAACTTCCCCGGAACAATCCACATACGCCATGACGATGGACTCATCCGTCATGCCGGATGATGAATAAATCGGCGGACTCAACCGGTTTATTTGCGTCATTACCAAGCCGGTTTCTTCTTTAAGCTCTCTTATAACCGATGTCTCAATAGTTTCACCGGCATCTACCAGACCTGCAGGGAATCCATACTGATAATCACCCAGCGGAACCCGAAACTCTTTAATGATCACCAGTTGTTTTTTATCTGTATGATACGGAACAATAACAACGGCATCCGGTGTTTCAAAGTGTCCGGAAACACATTTGGGCGGATCATTGCGGGATGCAAAACTCCAGATCTTTTCACGCCCATTGGTGTCTGAATAGGTTATTTCAAACATATTCAGATGAAGATAATCAGTAATTTTCTTAACAAATTCGATTTTCACAAAAGCACTCCCCAACAATACAATATTTTATCAAAATGTCTGCTTATTCCACCCAAACATGCTCCCATCAATCGCTGCAAAATCAATGTAGATTCGATCCGAAGGAATAGCGAGAGTTGTCTCGAAAAATTCACAAATCGACATGGCATATTCCGGGCATTGATCCTCTGTCAGACCGATACTTTTCATTTCTATATATGCCGCCGGCAATGTGTTTTCATTAAACGTCATTGTTACGCTGTGATAAACAGATACCATAATTACCCGTTCCGGCTTTCCCAGCAGGCCGGATAGAAAAGAGGACATGTCTTTTGAAAGCTTTTCAGTACCAGCTTCATCTAATTTCTGGTTAGTTTCAATTTTAAAATACGGCATAGCTTCTCCTTTAATTTAAAACAAAAAACCCGAATCGAAAAATCGACCCGGGCTATCCCTTTTCTATCACCTGGACGTTGAAGAAACCAGCTATTCCCATAGCTGCGAATCTACTGATCAGGCAGGTCTTCTGACTTTCGGTTCACCCTATTAACCGCGCCTTCCCGTTATAAAAACAGTGGCATAGTTTGCGGCGTTCGTCTCCGATTACAGCGGGGGGTCCGTTCCTGAATTTCACAGGATTCCCTGTTAGATAGTGCTACTACACCTGATCAGTCTGTATATTATTAAATCTTTTTTAGAAAATAGCAATCGCCGGTAATTGTCAATACAATTCAGGAAGAATCTCCTGCTCACGTTTTTTCTATGCCACTCGATGAGATAAAAGCTTGAAGTTTTATTGTTTTAAGACCATTATGGACAGAAAAAATTAAAATAATCATCAGGTAAAAAAATTATGCGATATTTCCCCGTTAACAGCCAGTTGTTTATTGATAACCGGGACCGGTTGAAAAAATATTTAAATCCGAACTCCGTTGCGGTGTTCAATTCAAACGATGTCTTACCAACCAGCGCAGACGGCATTCATCCGTTTAAACAGAATCCGGACCTGTTTTATCTGACCGGCATCGATCAGCAGGAAACAATTCTCCTCATCTGCCCGGATGCTGTTCTGGAAAAACACCGGGAAATTTTATTCATCCGCTACACCAACGAAGAAATCGCCATTTGGGAAGGTCAGCAGCTCTCAAAGGAAAATGCAACAGAAGTTTCCGGCATTCGAACCGTATTCTGGACAACGGAGTTTGAAAGAATTTTCAAAGAATTAGTCAGCGAAAACCGCAATATCTATTTAAATTCCAATGAGCACCTTCGAGCGGATACAACAGTTGAGACCCGTGATGCCCGTTTTTTAAAATGGTGCAAAAATGCATTCCCGCTCCATCAGTACGAACGAATAGCCCCGATCATGTGCCGTTTAAGAACGGTAAAATCCGCTGAAGAAATTCAGCAGATCCGTCATGCATGCGATATCACGAATAAGGCCTTTCGCAGGATTCTTGGCATAATCCGGCCGGGAATCTGGGAATTTGAAATTGAGGCGGAAATTGTTTACGAATTTTTGAAAAACCGTTCACGGGGTTCAGCATATGAACCGATCATTGCATCCGGTGCCGGCTCCTGCGTGCTTCATTATACGGCAAACGACCGTCAGTGCGCAGACGGGGATCTCCTGCTGATGGATTTTGGGGCTGAATATGCCAATTACGCAGCAGATGTGACCCGAACGGTCCCGATAAACGGACGTTTCTCAGAACGCCAGAAAGATGTCTACAATGCGGTTCTCAGAGTCCAGAAAGCGGCCATTGATCTGCTAAGACCCGGGAATACCATAGAAACTTACAATAAAGAAGTCGGAAGAATAATGGAAGCGGAGCTCATTGCGCTTAATCTTCTGGATGCAAATGAAGTTAAAAACCAGGACAGGGAAACCCCGTTATATCGCAAGTATTTCATGCACGGCACATCACACCATTTAGGCCTTGATGTTCATGATGTTGGAAGCCGACATCTTGCGTTTGAAGCAGGAATGGTTTTTACCTGTGAGCCGGGAATTTATGTCAGAGATGAGGAAATCGGTATCCGAATTGAGAATGATATCCTGATCACAAAAGACGGTCCGGTTGATCTCACTAAAGACATTCCCAATGAAGCCGATGAGATTGAATCACTGATGAATCCCAGATAAATCACTGATGAACCCTCTTGTCACTCCGGCTTCGGTTTTTTGTAAAAATTCATCGATTTAATAAGCTTAATCGGCGATTTGATGGCTCTTTCAGCAAAATCAAGAAAGCCTGAACTGATTTCTGAAGCGTACATAATACTGACTTTAGGATCAGTAACAGAGCCCTTGACACTGACTGGAATAGATACCAGGTTGCCGGCCATCAGATAATTCACACCCGGGATAGACTTAATGGCTGAGTCGACGGTTTTAAATGGTGCTGCCAGAAGTTTTATATCAATGACTTGCTGCTCAAGATCAAGCGTTCCTTTTCCATGAAGATCCAGTGTATTGCCGTCCATATAGAGTTTCGTAAAATCGATCATATTGTCTGTCAATTCTCCCTGGACGGTAATCGTTTCATAGCTAAACCCCTCAGTTTTCAAATCAGGAATCCTGCCTTTGACAATCTCTGTGAAGTTGATCACTTCCAGAATCCTGGACAATTTCTTATCCTTAGTAATTATTCCATTGCTTGCTTTAAAGTTAAATTGTCCCTGTGCGGTATGAAATAATTGATCTGCCTGACCACGGGCTTTGACCTGACCGTTAAATTCATATAATCCGGTCATCTCAATTTGTTTTTTGTTCAGCCCCCCGAGCGTCGAGGCAATATCACGGTCTTTGGCAGTGCATTTAAAATCCAGATCCAGGATATTTTCGTCGACTATAAACGTCCCCAATGTATCTATTCCGTATAGATTCGCTTCAGTAACATCAATTTTGATCCGGGCATGATCCCTGCAAATTTGCGCATAAACCGGTTTCCATGTATATTCCCCCAATGAAAACGATTTTACCGCAAGATTTATGACGCCGGATACCGGATACATCCAGAAATCAATTCCTGGTTTGTCGCTTGATCCTTGGGTGGGTTCCTTTGCAGCTTTTTCAAAAGCATCCCATTTGAAATCTCCGACCGATGCATCCAGATTGAGCATGAACATATCTGAAGTCATATCCACCTGGCCTTTTAAATCCACATGATTTTCCCCATGTGACAGTGACAGCTGCTTCACATCTATCTTGTTATTCTTATCGACAAACAAAAGTTTATCAATGATCAAAGGCGCACTTTCTGCGAGAGGTATTATGATGTTGCCCCCTTCAAGCTGTCCTTTCAGGGTTGACTCAGACAGGTTGTCCTTGACAAAAGCAGCCTGTAAATTTCCTTTCAACCAGCCGTCAGAAACTTTTTCAACAACGAATATCCGATCCAACGTTTTGTTATGCAGATAGCCGTTAAATCCTATGCTGATCATGTTCTTTTGCATCTCAAAAGCAAGCGTGGCCTTTGATTCCTGATCCTGAATATCTAACCGATTGATCTTTAATCCACCTGTCTGGTATTGAAAATCAGAAAAAAGCTGCAAGCCTTTTGGAAAAAATATATTGCCAGTAAATGAGAAATCATCTGATGATTGCCATATAAAATTTGTATTGGCCAATTTTACAGGCGCATGAACCACATAGGCTGTTGGCAAATGGCCGGATTGATTTAGAAAATATATGAACTTTTCTCCCACATCACCGTTAAGAGAAACGTTCAAACTTTCAGGTTGCCTGATATCACCCAGAAGCGTTCCCGTCAGATCAAATTCTGCATCCATCAGTTGTGCGTTTAGATTCTTACACAACAACTGATTCGGCGACACCTGGAATTTACCGGAAGACAGATGAAGCATTTCAGGAAGCTGTGTTGTATTGATGCTTACCGCTTTCACCTCTCCAGTGGCTGACAACTGCCATTGATCATTGATATCATTGATATCTTTTATACCATTGATATCATGGTGCTTTGAGAGTTTAAAAGTCGATAATTCCAGATCGCCTTTCACTTCTTTGACATCAGCCAGACTTTCCTGCAGGACCTCAAAGGATGAAACCCACGGATAGAACTCAACTAAATCCAGTCTCAGGCGGCCATTGGGGATATCAATATCAAGGCCATTTTCCCATTGGACGTTACAAGAAGTTTCAGAAAACGTGGAATTGCCGATCCTGGCGTCAAGATCCTCGAGATCAACCATATTTTCTTTATAAATCAGCTTGCCCCGGCTGATTTCAATTGGAAAAGGAACCCGCTGATAGTCTGCCGAAAAATTCATCTCAGAAATTTCAATTTTTGTATTGATCTCGTCTATACTTTCACCCAGAATCAGCCTGCCCTTTGACACTCCTTCTATATTTGCAAAAAGGGACAATTCATGAAGTATGGTCTCATCATCAATTATTTTTTTTAAAACAGGCGGGACCTGAGCCAACTGAGCGTTAAGCATGATGTCAAGATGAAACGTATCATTGCCAGTTGCCAAACCGATTTTTAGAGACCCATCATGCCCGGTTGTTTCTCCCAACCGTGCGCTCGCCCCGGAAGCTTCAAGAAGCCCATTAGAAATGAATGCGTCTCCTTCCACTTCAACAAGCTGCATTCCAATATCATCGATTGATATATCAGCATTCAGTAATCGGCCCTGGATAATCATATTATCAAGATCCCCAAGCGCAGATAAACTTTTGCTTTTGGATTGAACATGGATGGCAGGAATGCGTCCGCTCTTTAAATAAGAAAAAATATCATTGACCGTCTCATTATCACCCCCCAAACCAAGGGTTGCGACTCTGATTGCTTTAACATCCAGATCTTTTCCGTTCAGATCGAGACTGAACCCGGTGGTCTTCGGCGATGCGATGAACCGGCCGGACAATTTTAAAGCCGGCTGCGCCAGCCTCAAATCTGTCAAAGAAAAGACCACTTCTTCTTTGTTGACACTGAGTTCTGCTTTTAACCGGTCACCGTCGATTTCCAACATTTCCCCTGAGCGATTTATTGTCAGGAAAGGGTCAACAATATTGACTTCAACATCGAAACCACTGATGCCAGTGAAATCCAGATCAGCATCCAGGTCAAAATCCCTGATTTCGAGTTTTTGCTGTCCTTCTTCTTTCAGTTCAAACCGTCCCTGATCAATAGAAACCGTCAGGCCGGATGTATAATCTCTCAGAGGAAAAATCGCATTCACCAGGTTGTCAGATAAATCAAACGACGAAGAATCTTTTCCGGAAACTCCTTTTTTTGCATGTTCGTCAGATAGGACAACCTTGAACTCAGGCGAACCCATAACAACCTCGAAAAGCCGCAATTGTCCACGAAATAGTGGAAGCAGTTCAGGGTAGATCTCTAAGTTGTCGACGCTGGCCACTATCCCTTGGGGAGAGGAAAAACTCATTTTCTCAATGGTCAGGTGCGGTAATGGCAAAACTGACAGGTAGGCTTTATGATAATCAATTTTACCAATTTTTTTTTGGGCGGCTGCTGTCTGAATTTTTTCTTTCAGGGACATTGAATCGATCAACGTCGGTGCAATCAATACAAACGCCAGAAGTACCATTAAGAATGAACCGAGTCCCCACAGGATAATTTTTTTGCGCATAGTCATATGTTTATTATTAAACGATTCACCCGATTGGGAAAATTATTGTTCAATATCATCCTCCTTTTTAATACGTTCAGGTTTAACAAAAATTTCTTTCAGAAGCCATATTAATTGATAATTAGGGACATCGATAGGGATTTTGTCAATTTCATCAAAAAATCGGGCCTTGATCATCGTTTCGGCCAGTACAATGTCATTCCGGCATGCTTCCCCGATAGAAACATTCGAGGACAAGCTTAGCCGGAATCTATGTTCGGAATAGCACATAAC
>JAQIBZ010000245.1 GCA_027858815.1 Desulfobacteraceae bacterium | reverse complement strand
CATAAATAGACCTGCTGGTGCATCTGTGAGTACTATTTCGGACAAATTCAGCGCAACAGTATCTTCCACTCTATTTATTTCTTCGGGATGCGCTAGTGGGTCAAGTGTCGGCCAACTGGAGATACTTACAGGACGTTGAGTGCTGTAATTCTTATATTCATAGTCCACAAGATCATCTAATTGTGATACAAACCAAACCTCTGTTGCCGCGGAATTACGAATGGAAAAATGATGCCCTGAAAATGTGCGGGCTTCAGGATGGTTTTTATTTGTTTTTAAAACCTCTTTAGGAAAAACTTCACGCCCAATAATATAGGCTATGCACCACTTTGAGACATCAGTAGAATAGGTGCCGTAAGCTTTACCTCGACGTTTAGCTATCACTCTGTTGCCGTGAACCGCATCAATATTTTCTTCTATTTCAACACTGAAAGTGTCAGTCAAATGATACAAGTCATCCTGATGCTCCGGTAATAATTCATTTAACCAAACACCTTGAATGAAAAGTAAGGGATGCTGAGGATTTGCAAGATTGAATGAATCGAGCACTTCGTAAAATCGGGGGGGGTGTAAGGTGTAAATGCGCACACAATTCAACCCAGCCTCTTTGATGCTTGTAAACCATTTACTGTAGTGCTTATTATTGGCCGTCAACTCGCCTGGAAAAGTACCAGGAACTGCCACCCCTAAATTGGTACCATTGATAAAAAATGGCACAAACTCGCTGCCATTCCAAATGGTCAGATTCGCATGATTGGTTGAGAAAGGAATTTCTTGACTGTGAATCGCTTGTGGCATAGCTAATGCTAAAGCTATGGTACAAAGATAGTGTACAAGGATTCCTTTCATGATGATTTGTTTTTTAGATATGCGATAACCGTTTCCCGATATTTTCTATCTGATTGAAGGATATGGCTTAAAAACCATTTTTTTATGAAAAGAGCCGTTTTTTCAAACAATAGGGGATTGTGGTAGCTGAGTTCTTGTTTGAAAGCCTCTATTTTTTGGATAAAAAATTGGTGTTCGGCGATGTGATTTTCAAGGTCTTCATAGTCCGATTTACGTAGTATCGCTTCTTCGTATCTAAGATGCCCTTTTAAATAAGCCTCCAGTTTTTCTATGACGGAAATCAACAGTGTATCATCTTGCATGTCCACCTGATTGATTTCTTTATTCCACAGTTCAAAAAAAACTTTATGTTGTTTATCAATTTCATCAATATTTAGCAGGTATTTTGTCGTCCAGTTGTCGTCCATGAAATTTAATTTTTTAGTGTTGTTAAGTAGTGATAAAAATATAATGACGCATTATTCTAAGTGACTAAAGTGCTTTCCCGAAGAATTTAAATTATTGGTGTCGGGAAATCGCTTAAGTCGCTCAAGTCAATTCATATAATGCGACAATAAATTCTACACACTACTTATTGATTTTCCCATTTGTTTTCCAAGAGGGCATCATTCTTTAGTGTTGTCAAAGGCTGTTCTTGTCATTTTTCCCCATCCTTTTCTGTCGCCCTTAATAAAAAAAGTATAGTTGCCTAAAAGTGCAAAAAACACGCCTAAAGGGTGATAGATGATGATTGCGGCCAAAGAAACTAAGATGACCGTAAATAAAAATTTAGACCCTTTATAACGGTTAAAAATGAGCGTTTCGTAGAATATGGCAAAGGATGAGAAAAATAATGAAAACGAGAAGACAAAAACGGTAAGAATTAAAAAGATCTGTCCATTAATGCTTGAAAAAATAAGAATCATTAAAAAATAGAGGAGTCCAATGGTCTCAACAATTGGAGCAAGCCACTCGAAAAGTACCCAATAGGGAAAGCTAATGAGTCCCATTTTACCGTACTTAGGATTTAAAAATAGGTCTTTATGTTTTAAAACAGTGTCTATTGAGCCTCTTGTCCATCGATTACGTTGATTCTTCAGGATTTTAAGATTCGACGGCACTTCTGTCCAACAAAGTGGATCGGGTATAAATGCGACTCTATAATCTTGTTTTAAGACGCGTTGCATATATTTGCGTAAGCGCACTACCAGTTCGAAATCTTCTCCAACAGTTGTTCTATCATAGCCCCCCACTTTTAACGTGAGTTCTTTATCAAATAAACCGAATGCTCCTGAAATAATCAATAAGCCATTGATCCTACTCCACGCCATTCTTCCTAGTGTGAAGGCTCTGAAATATTCTAGTGTTTGGAATTTTGCCCAGATATTCTTCGGGTAATTGACTTCTACCACTCTGCCATCTTTTATTTTACACGAATTGGCGACCCTAACGACCCCTCCTGCTGCGATCACTCTTTTTTTATCATCTTCGATAAAGGGTTTGACCATGCGCAAAATAGCATCATCCTCAATAATGCAATCCACATCTATGGCTAGAAA
>JAQIBZ010000238.1 GCA_027858815.1 Desulfobacteraceae bacterium | reverse complement strand
GATCAATGGAGCGATCCAAAAAATACTATTGCGAGCATTCTCGAACATATCGCTCAATCGGTTAAATCAACACCGGAATTACTCCCTGAATTAAAAGCAGCCGGAGTGGTTGATGCCGGGGCACTGGGCATGTTTATCTTTCTGGAAGGATTTTTCAATAGTCTTTGCCGTCAGACAGATAAATTCCAGCCGATCCAGGAACTTTTTTATGGGATGCTCCAGATTTCACCTTCTTTCCAGCAGCAGGTAGAAAAAGGATACTGCGTTGATTTTATCGTCCGCCCCGGCCAGAACCTTGAACACTGCGTAAAGCAGATCATAAAAAATGATGAAAGCGCAATAATATCCTATTTCCAGGATCATATCAAAATACATTTACATACGGAAGACAGAGAGGCGGTAAAAAAAAAAGCACAGACATTTGGCCGGGTTGTCAATTGGATGGAGGATGACTTAGGCGCGCAAACCAAAGCGTTTAATCAGCCAAAAGTTAACAGCCCCATCCATCTTGTTACCGATGCGGCGGGTTCATTAACGCGTTTGTTGTCATATGATTTAGGAATAACCTTGCTGGATAGTTACATATTGATCGGTGAACAGTCTCAACCTGAAACCTCCGTCAACCCTTTAGATCTTTACACGGCGATGCGCGCCGGAATCAAGGTCTCCACATCACAAGCCTCTTTATTTGAACGCCACCAGCATTACCAGCATCTTTTAGATCATTATCCCAAAGTGCTTTATTTATGTGTGGGATCGATCTTCACCGGCAATTATCAAATTGCCGTGAACTGGAAACATCAAAACGATGCCGGTGACTGTTTTACCGTGATAGACACACAAGCGGCTTCAGGCAAACTCTCGATTATGGTTATAGCAACGGCCCGGTTTGCCGCCCAGACGAATGATGCAAACAAAGTGATCCGATTCGCCCATAACGCTATTTCAAAAAGCGAGGAATATATATTTGTCGACAAGCTGCACTATCTGGCGGCGGGCGGAAGATTGTCCAAGACCAGCGCTTTTTTCGGTGATGTTCTCCACATGAAACCGGTTATCAGCCCCACGGCTGAGGGGGCAAAAAAAGTCGGCATGGTCCGAAACCGGAAGGCACAACTCAAGTTTACTATTGAAATGCTGAGCCGACATTTTCAAAAAGATTCAAGACCACTGATTCTGCTTGAATATTCCGATAACCGGGAATGGGTATGCGATACGGTTAAGCCCGAATTAAAAAACCGATTTCCGGTTGCGGAAATCCTGTTACTACCTTTTTCATTGACTTCCGGTGCGCATATTGGACCGGGTGCATGGGCGTTTGCGTACTTGCCGGAGATGGTTTAACCCGAATTTTTCATACAGAATATATATCATGAGTCGCACAACTCAACATAATGAAGGTCAATTGAAAAGCAAAAGGGGAAAAAATTTTGCCATCGTAATTCCGGTATACAATCACCACCAGAAAGTCAGGGAGGTTATTCAATCGGCATTTGCGCTGAACCTTCCCATATTTGTCATAGACGATGGCTCTTCAGACTTAACCCATGAAAAAATAAAAGACATTCCAGGCATTCACATCGTCCGTCATAAAGAGAATCTTGGCAAAGGCGCTGCCATCATGACCGGGTTTGCCGAAGCCGCAGGAAATGCTGATTGGGCGATCACAATTGATGCTGACGGTCAACACGATCCCGGTGATGCCGCAAAATTAATGAAGGCTGCAATAAAAGCCCCGGAGGCAATCATTGTTGGCATGCGAATGGGAATGGATGGTGAGCATGTTCACTGGACCAGTCGATTTGGGCGTCAATTTTCAAATTTTTGGGTATGGAGTTCCGGAGGGCCCAAACTTTCCGATTCGCAAAGCGGATTCCGGATTTATCCGCTGCCGAAATCCATTCATCTCGGTGTCGCGTCCAGGCGATTTGAGTTTGAAGTTGAAATTCTCGTGAAGGCAAACCGGCATGGGATTCCGGTGATTGAGGTGCCGGTCAAGGTCAATTATGATCCGGCCGGCGAACGGATTTCCCATTTCCGGCCATGGAGGGATTTTTTCAGAAATTCCAGCACATTCTCAAGATTGATATTTGAGAGAATTTTGATAAACCCGTTTTTAAAAAAACGAGACTAAGCTCCGGATGCAGACATCCTTTTCTTTTAAGACAAAATCGATTCTTCGAATTTCCCTGATACTTTGCGGGCTAATTTTTTCCGTGCTGATGGTTGTCTCTCTTTTCCGGATTCAAATTGATACCAACATATTAACGTCTTTGCCAAAAAATGACCCGATCCTTGCGGATGCAA
>JAQIBZ010000220.1 GCA_027858815.1 Desulfobacteraceae bacterium | reverse complement strand
TGGCAGAACGATCAAAACAATTATCAAGAAAATAAACAAAAGTAGTGCCATAACGAAGATTTTAAAAATGTAACAATCTGTAATTATAACGTTTATTTTTTTTACTCAAAAAGATGGGTTAGGACGTGCTTTATACAAATCATCTTTTGGGTGACTTCCTGAATTAAGAAAATTCAGGTATCCATTAATTTAATTTACTTATCCCCTAAACATATGATTTCTGACAATGAAATACACTGTATTTTCAGCTATGCTGCTGGGCCCGAGAACCAAACAGGAAGATTGCATTTTTGACGGTATTGATCTTTACCAGGCCGATTTCCTGACACAGAAAAAAATAATTGATACGGATTTTTTGTTACTGGGTGTTTGTGACGGCATGGGCGGCCATGACCATGGGGAAGCGGCCAGCCGTTTTGTGTGCAGCCAAATTAAAGAGACCTTTGACCGCACCATGTTCAGTGCTGAAAAAATCAAAGCATGCTTAACTGAAATTCAGGATTTAACCGCTGAACATTTATCGGCAAACTGCGGGACTACCGTTGCCGGCCTGATGATTATGGACGATCAGACAATTGTGTTCAACGCGGGAGACAGTCGGGTCTATAAAATTTCAACATCGAAAATGGACTATATCTCCCATGACCATTCGCTGGTGCAGGGCCTGGTTGACAAATCTTTTATTCAGCAGGATTCAGCGACTTTCCATCCGTTAAAAAATGTCATTGATTTTGGCATCGGCCCGATATTCAATGACGTGTGGAAAAATTTTAATATTTATTTTTTTGAAGAATCCATTGCAAAAGAGGCCTGGTACCTGCTCTGCTCAGATGGCGTGAATGACCTGATGAATGAAAAAGAAATGCATGAACTTCTGATGCCGTCTCCCATTGATAATGGGGATATCCTGCTAAAAGCCTTGCAAAAAAAAGGATTAAAGGACAATGCCAGCTTCATCATCGTAGAGATTCAATAAAAGTGGTTTCAACCCAAAATCCGTACCGGCACTTTTTTTCTGGCAATGTCACAACAGATGAATAAATGCTCAAGATAGCTAATGGTATAGGGAATAGTGAATGGAAAAGTTAATCAAGAAATGCCTTCCGACCTATGAAGTGATAAACAAAATTGGAGAAGGTGTTTACGGGTCTGTTTTTCATGTGAAAGACAACTTAAAGGAAAGAGCCGTTAAAGTTGTTCCGATCATGGTTGAAAGATCCCTTGCTTTTCGAGCCCCGCAGGAACTGGATTCCCAAATATCTCATGATTTTTATGCTGTTCAGGAATATTACGGCAAAATCAAAGGAGACGGCGTGATTGACATCCATGATTTTCATCTCATGGATAAGACAGTCTCCAAACAGGAAGCCAGGGCTCATCTCATTATACTGATGGAATATTGCCCTGAAAGCCTCTCAGACCATGTCATCGATCATTATCCGCTTTCTCCCCGGCAGGCAAAAAACCTGATGTGGGAACTGGCAGGGATTTTAAACCGTTTGTCGAATCGGGCAAAAGATGCTTTTATTGTCAAAGATTTAAAACCATCCAACCTTCTAATAAATAAAAACGAAAAGTTACTCATCGGCGATCTTGGCGGACTACAGCGCCTGCAAAGCATTTCAACCGCTGCCAAAGCCCAATTCACCCCCAACTGGTCAGCCCCTGAACTGATCATCAATAGTGAGACTGCCAATATCCCAAGCCTGCTGTATTCATATGGGCTTGTCTGTTATTTCATATGGTACGGGACCCTCCCTTATGACAAAAAGGATTTTACAGAAAGAACCCGGCTGATCAGAGACAAAGGGCTTGTCTTTTCCCGTAGCGATATGCCGTATTATGCACAGGGGCTGATCGAAAAATGCCTGAAGTTCGACCCGGAACAACGGCCTGAAAACTTTAGTGAAATCATCAGGATCTTAAGCGGCGATAAGCGCCTTATTATTGATGACCCGTTATTATCAGATACTTCAAAACTTTCCGGATCAATATCTGCGGATTCACATTCAAGAAGTTCACAATCGGCGAGTTCCCGGTCAGTTTCAAAATCAAAACATTCAACCGCTCCCACATCTATCAAACTAAAAAAAGCCAAAAAAAAGAAAAACACCATTGATATTGCTGTTGAACAGCTTGAGCTTGACAGCAAATCTCCGCTTGAAAGGCATAAAATAGGTGATACCTGGCAGGAACCGGTGACCGGAATGGAATTCGTGTGGGTTCCGGGCGGGATCTTCCGGATGGGCCCTGGAAAATGGGATGGGGACGGCAAGTACGACGAATCTCCGGAACACACCGTTGAAATCGACGGGTTCTGGATGGGAAAATTCCTGATCACCCAGGCAAACTGGGAGAAAGTGATGGCCAACGCATTCTGGAAAAAAGTACGTTTATACAATTATAACCCTTCCTGGTTTAAGATGGGACAGGACTATCCGGTGGAGCAAATCTCATGGAATGAGGCCCGGGAGTTTATTCAGAAACTGGTCTCCTTCAATAAAGATAAATATCACTTCCGACTGCCCACGGAAGCGGAATGGGAGTATGCCGCAAGAAGCGGCGGCTCCCAACAAAAATATGCCGGCGGCAAAAATCTGGCAGCTCTTGCATGGTATTCCGCCAACAGCGGCATGACCACTCATCCGGTGGGCACAAAAAAACCAAACAAACTCGGGCTGTATGATATGAGCGGAAACGTCTATGAATGGTGTTTAGACGAATACAATGAGTCGGCCTATAAAAAACATAAAAAAAACAACCCCTTGATTGCCGGAAAAGGGCCCAAAAGAGTCATTCGCGGCGGCAGTTGGAGCAATTCAGCCCATGAAATGCGCAGCACTTATCGCGCCAGCGTGAACCAGGATTTTAAAGGAAATTATTTAGGATTCCGTCTGGTGATGACGTCCGTTAACCGGAAAAGGTTTAATGAATAATATATTTCAATCTGCCCTTGAAACAGTTCCTCTTCCAGTACACATCCCTATGATAAAAAAGATGGTTCCCGCACCCATGATAAACGCCCCCAGATAAAACGCATACTGCAGATTAAAAACATCCATGATGATGCCGGCCAGCAGCGACCCGCAAAGCATCCCCAGGCTATGGGCAACCGTTATCAGAGACATAACCGCACCCATCGCTTCATTTTTATTCCCGCTGATAACCGCCAGCGCCATCAAAGCAGGCATGGAAATCCCTCCGCCGATGCCGAAGATACCGTTTGCCCAGAACAACCCCCAGAAGCCATCCGCCTTTCCCACCAATAAAATGGCAACAACCGTAATCAGACCGCCGGTGATGACCAGAATCCGCTTATCCATTCTGTCAGCGATTGCTCCCATGGGAATGTGCATCAGACCACTGACGGAAACACCCAGCACCACCAGAATGCCGATGGAAGAACTCGACAGGGCAAAGTTCATGTCAGCATAAACCGGCAAAAAGCCCCATATAATACCGATACAGGTGGTATACACAAACCTGAAAAACGAAATGCTGACAATATCCCGATCCCGCAACAGGCGACCCCATGGGGTGGGCTGATAAACTTTGATAACCGTTTGTTCTGCCTGTGTTGGCGGTAAAAAGAAAAAACTTAAACAAAATGCGGCAAAAGACATTATCCCCATTGCACCAAATGCAGCCTGAAGACTGAAATAATCATTAATGCCGCCCCCCAGCAACGGTCCGATACTAAGTCCTAAAAATATCGACATATTGAACAAGCCCATGGAAAGGCCTTCTTTGCCTTTCGGGGTAATCTCCCCGATATACGCCTGGGCAACCGGCATAATCATGGCTGAAGCGATGCCCTGAACCGCCCGGAGCAGAACCAGTCCTTTGATGTCCTGAAAAAAAATAAATGCCACGGAGATGATAAAATAGGCAAAAAGTCCGAACGTGATAAAGGGCTTGCGCCCCTTTTGATCGGATAACTTGCCAAACCAGGGAAGAAAAATCGTCCGGGTCAACGAAAAACCACCAAAAATCAGCGCGATATAAAATCCACTGGCACCCAAACTGTGAGCATAGACCGGCAATAACGGAACAACAATGCCCACGCCGGTGACGGCGGCAAACAGGGAAAAAAACAGGGCGGCAAATATTTTTTTATCGATTGTTTCCAAAAAAACTCCTTAACAGATACTTTTGAATAAATGATTTCACATGACTTGATCTGTTATACTCGCTTGGTTATAATCGATATCATAATTTACCAGGTCAGACACGAGAAATAACTCATATAATATACACTGTCATTGCGAGGGAGGCCAAACATATTGATGACAATTACCTTAATCAACCTCTGTATTTTTGCTTACCTGATCGGCGCCATTCCTTTTGGGCTGGTTTTTGCAAAAATATTTACATCCCAGGATCTTCGAAAAATCGGCAGCGGCAATATCGGTGCAACCAATGCGAGAAGAGCCGGGGGCTGGCGTTTGGGCCTTGCCACATTGGCATGTGATGTTTTAAAAGGTGCCATTCCGGTGCTGATTGCCTCAGCTGTCAGCCCGGGAAATGAAAATGGATTAAAAGAAATATGGATGGCATTATCCGCAATCTCTGCATTTTGCGGACATCTGTTTCCCGTTTACCTGAAATTTAAAACCGGTGGAAAAGGCGTGGCAACGGCTGCTGGCTGTTTTACGATCATTTCACCGATTTCTTTAGCAATATCACTGATTGCATTTATCATTGCCGTTGGCATTTCAAAACGAGTTTCCGTTGGTTCTTTGGCTGCGGCCGGAATGCTTTCAATCAGTGTCATATGCTTAAATCAGCATTTATCCATTATTGGATGTGCGCTGTTTATCTCAATCGCCATCATTTTTCGTCATAAAGACAATATCAAACGATTGCTCGATGGAACTGAACCGAAGTTAGGTAAATAGGTGTAAGGTGTAAGGTAGAAGGTAGAAGGTAGAAGGTAGAAGGCTGAAGGGAAAAAACAAAAAAGCTCCAAGTTCAAGACACGCAAAGCGCAAGAGGGGATTGTTCCATTTCTGGAAAAACGATTAAATACCTCAAGACCCCTTCTGTTCCTTTGGAACACGGGCAACCAGTTGCCCGTGCCACCCTGCGATTACAAATTATTTCATTACAAAAACAGCCGGATAGAACTTAATGGCAAAGAAAAAAGTTCAAGTTTAAGGCGGGCAAATTATTCATCCATGAGGCGTACTTTTCAGGAGGCTAAGAAAAAAATAGAGGATACGCAATACCAAGATATAACTCTGATGGAATGGCGAAGGTAAAAGTTTCATATACAAGGCGTAGTGATTTTTCAGGCCCGAGATAATACAAGTCGTATATTGAGTGCCTGAAAAATCTCTACAACGCAGTAGATGGGACTTTTAACAATGCCATTTAGATGAGAGACCAGAGGGCGGTGAGCAACCCCGCCAGAATAAAATGACTTTCCATCAGAAAACCCTGCCTAAGCCCGGACGGAATCCCGCCCTTTTCATAGGCGGATAAAAACATCAGCATGGACAACGGACAAAGGCTCAACAGATAGCCAAGGTTTGAAACAGCCCCCACCGCACTGGCAAAACACAATACAATCATCATCAGGCCGGACAGATTCTTTAACAGCCCCATGGTCTTTTTTTCACCCAGCAAAATAGGGATTGTCTCTTTACCCACAATACGGCTACCCTGCATATCCAGTATGTCAAAAAAGGCGGTCCGCACAAAAACGAGACTGACCGTCCAACAAAAAACCAACACGGTGATCAGGCGGATCTGTCCAAACCCGTCAAGGGCCGGCACAATTGTCGTCACGATTCCCCAGGCCAGGGCTACCAGCAGAGTTTTGGATCCGGGAATGTCTCTGATTTTCGGTTTCAATCCCCCGGCAATATGCGGCACCAGGCTGAGAATATATACAATTCCCATAAAACTCATGCATAACATAAGCACTAAAAACAGCGGCCCCATCGTGTAGGCAGTCAGCAACCCGCCCAGACCGAATAAACCGATGAAAGCAGAAAGCAGGTTCCGGTTCTGCTGATAAAAAGTGGCCCGGTCCGGATCATTGTACCGGTCGGAAGTAATATCAATCAGGTTATTAAATGTGTGCATGCACAACAGATATAAAACGGCCATCAATATACTGGAAAACGAAGGATCAATCCCCTGAAGCATGGCCGCTGCATACGTCAGACATCCGGCACCCATGGCCAGATATATGTTTGAAAGAAGTAGATTTCTGTGAATGAAAAACCGCCATCGCCTGAAGAGTCGGCCATGATGCATCATACGATTTTCAAGTTCCCGGTAAACACGCTTAATAATCCAATTGGGTGTCGATGCACCGGCCGTAATGGCAATATGCCGGGGATTTCCCAGTTGATTGATATCCAGTTCCGCTTCGGTTTCAATATGAACAGCCTTTTTCCCTGCATCCCTGGCAATATCAAACAGACGTTTTGTATTTCCGCTCTCATACCCGCCAACCACGACCACAGCGTCAACTTTTTCTGCCAGATCCTTCACATCTTTCTGCCGGCTTTCCGTGGAATCACAGATGGTATTAAACACCCGGTAATCAGAATGAAGCACTTGGGCCCACGCAGTCACTTCTTCAAAAAAGATCTTGTTCTGGGTGGTCTGGGCAACAATAATCGCCTTGTCAAATTCCGGTAATGCTTTTAAGGCCTCCATATTTTCCGCGACATAACCGTTTTCACCGGCATAGCCCAGCAAACCGATCACTTCCGGATGCGCACGGTCACCGACGATAATAACCGCATATCCCTGCCTTGAATGTTTGGCGATAATGGACTGGACTTTGATGACTTTCGGGCAGGTGGCATCAATGACGTTAAATCCCGCGATTCTTAACTTATCGCGATCTTCCGGGGGAACACCGTGAGCCCTGATCAGAACGGTACCGCAACCCGCTTCCGGGATTTGATGGATAACAGATATGCCTTTTTCTTTAAGGATATCAAGGACTTGCGGGTTATGAATAAGCGGCCCATAAGTATAGATAGGACCATCTTTCCGGTTTGATGCGTCTAAAGCCAATTCAACGGCCCGGCGAACGCCCATACAGAAACCTGCTGTTTTGGCGATGGTAATTTTCATTTACGATTTTTTTAAAAACACCTTATGATCAACCAAAGACAGTGAATGAATCATGCCCTTCACAAATTTCTGTTCACCAAAGATATTCACCAGCTTATACCCGCCATCTTCGGGTTCAATACTGTCAACCGCTTCCATAATCAATTCCTGATTATCACCATTAATTACATACGCACTGGCTTCACACATGATCTTACTTCCTCATATTATTATTATATTATTTAAGTATTTTTCTATCAACTCATCAATTAAAAGCGGCAACGGTATGGCTGCCGTACCAACAATTTCGACATTCTCCTGGGATAACGGCAGCAGGATTTTTTTTGCAGAACACGATGTCACGGCTTCAGCCATTTTAGGTGTCACCTCCCCCATCATGGCATTTGCCATAACAATCCCGACAGGTCCAATGACCAGATCCACCTGTTTGACAGTCTGCGCAATGGCATTTTCACCCGATGCCCCGCGATTGGCTTTTGCCTTTAACATCTGCGATGTTGCAATGGCATTTGTTCCTAAAGCGGTGATATCTAATGACTCACCAAATTTTTCCCTGAGCTTTTTTATGACGGTGGTCCCAATGCCGCCACCCTGTCCGTCAATAATACAAAATTTCATGATGATCCAATAATATGTTATAACATTTCTGTTAAAAGTCAAAACCTGATGGCAAAGAAAAAGATTCAAGTTTAAGGCGTGCAAATCCTGAGGAGCGAGGCGTACGAATGTACGTTGAGCGATGAAGGATGAAGCACAACGCAAAAATTGAATCTTTTACGAAGCCATCATTATAGTTTTTTCAACCGTTTCATGTTCAACCGCTGTTTTTTGGTCAATCGTTTTGAGGGGCCTTTTTTTTTGGTCGTGAATTCCCACCCGTCATCTGTTCCTGATTCCGGTGATATCCCTTTTAAATCAAAGTATGCCGCCATTTCCATTTTATCTTCAAACTCAACGGCACCTATCGTGGCCGCTCCCTGCGATGCGGAAAAATCAGCCACCTCTCTATCAGAACTCACCACCAAAGCACCTTGCTGTTCTTCGGTGGCCATGCGCATGATCACCGAATCAGCTGTTTCACCTTGACGTGAAAATTTTATTAAAATGCCTTTTTGACGGTCCCGGTTTTCAAACAACGGCGAATCACCGGCACCGTCAAACACCACCGTAATTTTGTGGCGTTTTAATCGTTTGTATGCAGCGAGTTTGTCGACAAGGGCCTCACGACCCAACTGAAGATCCTGACGATCCAATGGCTCCATGACTGGGGATTGACGAATCACATTGTAACCGTCAATAATAATATGAAGAGACATTATTTAGTCTGACTTTAAAAGACCCAGCAACCGGTCAAGGTCCTCGTTGCCGTAGAATTCGATTTCAACCTTGCCCTTTTTCCCCTGCCGCTTAATCATCACCTTGGTACCTAAATGCCGGGCCAGATCCTCTTCAAGACTTAAAAAATAGGCATCCACCGGCCGATTTTCCAATTTTGCAACACTTTGTTTTTCCGTATTCAACCGCTGAATCAGGGCTTCTGTGGCGCGAACCGACAACCCCCGGAGAATGACAATTTTCCAGGCCTGGCGCTGAAGCGCTGATGTTTCAGCCCCCAACAGTGCCCGTGCATGTCCCATACTGATCAGGCCGTCTTTGATAGATGACTTGATATCATTGGGAAGCTGGTTGAGTCGTAAAAAATTGGCCACTGCAGACCGGCTCTTTCCCACCTGCCGGGCAATTTTCTCCTGAGTCATTTTAAACTCGGTCAGCAGCCGCAAATAGGCTTCCGCTTCTTCCATGGGGTTTAAATTCTGACGCTGAATATTTTCAACAATGGAAAGCTCAAGAAGCTCCGCATCACCAATATTCTTTATAATAATCGGAACCTTAAACAGACCTGCCATCTTTGCTGCACGCAGACGGCGTTCACCGGCAATCAGTTCATATCCATCGGAGGATGCCTCCCTAACCAGCAACGGCTGAAGAATCCCCTGCACCTTGACGGAATCGGCAAGTTCAACCATTTCGTTTTCAGGAAAACTCCGGCGCGGCTGATACGGATTTGGTATGATTTTGTCCACATCACATTCCAGCAGATGGCTGCTGGACGGTTCTTCCTCCTGGGCAACGCCAATGCCCGGGAAAAGAGCATCTAAACCTTTACCAAGACCTGTTTGTTTCCGTTTCTTCTGTTTTGATCCGCTAACTTTTGATTTTGGTTTTCCAGCCACCATTCGCAAACCCTTATCTGATTTTTAATTGATTACAGAATGACAATCTTGTCTTTACGCCGACGTCCATTGAGTACTTCTTTTGCCAATGACAGATAACTTTTTGAACTGGTTGATGATGGATCATAAAATATAATCGGCTTGCCGTAACTTGGCGCTTCACCCAATCGAACGGTTCTCGGAATACGGGTCTTGAAAACCAGATCTTTAAAATACTTAACCGCATTATCCGCCACCTGATTTGAAAGGTTTGTCCGTGAATCGAACATGGTCAGCAGAATACCCTCGATATTTAACCCGGGATTCAAGCCTTTTTTAATGCGCTTAACTGTCTGCATCAACTGGCCGAGCCCCTCCAGCGCATAAAATTCGCACTGCAGGGTAATTAAAACCGCATTTGACGCAGCCATTGCATTCAATGTCAACAAGTTCAGTGACGGCGGGCAGTCGATAATTATATAATCATAATCGTTTGCACACTGGGACAAAAGGCGACTTAGCACCTTATCCCGTGTTTCATCAGCCATCATTTCAACCTCAAACCCGATCAACTCGGTTTTGGACGGAATCACCGACAGTTTCCTGACATCGGTTTTACATATGATACTTGCTGCATCCACCTGGCCGATAAGGCCGTGATACAAAGATTTATCAATCGTACTTTTATCAATGCCCAATCCTGTTGTGGCATTACCCTGGGGGTCACAGTCCACCAGAAGGGTTTTTTTCTTTGCCACCGACAGGGCGGCCGCCAGATTCACTGCGGTGGTTGTTTTACCAACCCCGCCTTTTTGATTTGCGATACAAATTGTATGTGCCATAATAGTTTAAAGCCTTACCATAAAAATCCATGTTTGAAAAGTGGATAACACTGTGTCATATTATTATGTTATGATCAACACTGATGGCTTCGCAAAAAGTCCAGATTCTGTGTTGCACTGCATTTCTCGTCACTGCGGAGTAGGCTAACTACGCCTCATTCCTCGGAATTTGCGCGCCTTGACTTTGAACTCTTTTCTTTGCCATCGAAATTCGCTTTTTTACGGGACTATCAAGATTGTTTCGTAACTATCTCTGTATAACGAAAATATTATGCCGGCCCTATCGTTTGCTTATTATATTTATTATAGGAATTATAGGTTTAAAAAAAGTGCTTGACAC
>JAQIBZ010000205.1 GCA_027858815.1 Desulfobacteraceae bacterium | reverse complement strand
GCATAGGTGTCGCCGTCATCTTCACGGGTTTCCGCCTGATAAATACCCACGCCCCATATCAGGGTATTTGTATCATTGTTAAGCGAAATACCTAAATTGCGGCCCGGTGCAAATGCGCTTGAAACCATGGACCGTTCAATGAAATTAAGATTTTTTGAGCTGGTCAGTTCTTCAAGCCCGAACGGTTCTTTATCCTGGCCGACGATCATGTCCATTATTTCCCATCCGCCATACTCCACATATGCATCTTTTAATTCCACGGAGTCATCATCTCCCGCAAAATCAAACTGTAGTTTGCTTTTCCAGTTATCGGCCATTTTTGCTTTTATATTCAAACGGGCGCGTCTGAGTTCGGATCGGGTTTGCCACGCGTCTTTTTCATCTTTTGGATTATCTTCAGATTCCCAGAATTCATCGCTGGCAGAATCAACATCCCACATCATCGTGCCCCCCATTTTTATCCACTGATCGTTTTTTTGGATCTTAAAACCGTCATCCGTATAACGGATATCCATGTCCCCAAAAGCGATTACGGGAAATAAAATAATACCGACAATGATCAGCAAGGTTATTCTTGAATTTGTCTTTTTCATTACCTGTTCCTTTATGAATCCTGAGTCTGTTTTTTATATTCGGCCGTATAAGGATTTCGTTTCTTAAAAAATTGAAATAAGGGGTTTGATGACTCGGCAACAAACAGATCAGGTGCTCCTGCCACATAGAAGACCCTTAACTTTGCCGTGTCTTTCAAAAAATCAATCTTATCAATCATCACATTTTGTATTTCAAGGCCGGTTCGCAGGTGCAGGTCATCCAACAGGCGGTTTCGATTCTGTGGCCTGATATTTTCAATTTTTTCATACAGAATGATTTGTTCAGAGAGCCGCGGTGTCAATAGTTTAGATTCTGCAAGGCCGGTGCAGGCGCATATTAAAATGTTTAATAATATAAGTTCAATCGGGCTGGTTTGTCCCACGGCAGATAACAAAGAAACGGTGATGACCAGAAACAAATAGGTCATTGATTTGATGGACATGGCTTCCGTTCGGTACCTGAGCATGGAAAAGATGGCAAAAAGTCCGAACGCAAATCCCATGGACACCTGAACGCCGTGCAGCAGGAAGGATACAATAAATACGCCGGTGCCGAACAGGAAGAAAGAAAACAGGAAATCACGGTTCGGTGTCCGTCGATAATAACAATATTTTACCAGCACAAGCAGGGTAATGGTGTTTATCAGAAATCGACCCAAAAAATTTATATCAAGCATGTTGAACATGTTTATTCCTTTCTATTGCAGTACGTTATTTTTCATAACCGCTGTCCTGTTTCCTTTGCTCGAAATTTGGGCCAGGGCATTCAATGTCGACTTAAACCGGTTGGTTTTGATTCTATCTGAATGAACCAGGGCGCAGCCGATGCAGTATTTGGAAAAAGAGACGGGCTTGTGCCGTAAGCGGTCCATCAGGTCTATGAATTTGGAAGGAACTTTTCGATTTTCCCGTTTTACTTCCGCGATCAGGACCGGTGTTGATTGTTCTGTTTGAGTATGATTCGGATCTGCAAACGACAGGTTAAAATCCAGGGTCACCCGTTCGCCATTTGTTTCATCCGCCAGTGCGATCCGCACGTATGAACAGATAAGACTTTTAAAAAGCGGCGTCCGGCTTCCTTCAAACGGTTGGGAGACCAGTGTGTTGATGCGGTCTTTGGTGCTGCTATTGCCATCAATCAGGACCCGGTCTTTTTGCGTCACTCGTTTGTTGGTTTTGTGTTTGACTTCAACATACAGGTCTCCGGAATCAACATAGAGACGGTGACGGACTTTGAAACGGTTCAGTTTGCCGTTATGATGCATCAGATAAAATCCAAACTCAGATGTGTCAAAGTATGTTGTCCGGTAGGCAAACGATCGCGAAAAGTCTATTTCCAGGACTGTATAAAAAGGCTCAAGAATTAGCAGCAATTTTTCCAGGTCACTGATCGGCAGAATATATTTCGTATCCACCCGGTTCATCAGCCCGGCATTGTTGAGGCCATCAAGACTGTGAGATTTAAATTGCGCCAGCAACATTTCGACGGGTTGATTTCTTATGGCCGGCGTTCGGCTTATTTCGGGTTCAGCAAGCCGGCTGCCGACTTTAAAATTATTCTTCAACATGGCATTGTTTGTTTTCGTATTGGTAAATCCTGAACTGATCAGCATTCTTTTATCTCCAATTTTTCGATAGTGATTAACAATTGATTGAACTGAAAGTCTCTCGGCTATGAACTTTCTGTCATTGCGAGGGAGGTACGACTGAAGCAATCCCATTAAAGACAGGAGATTACTTCGTCGTTCGTTCCTCACTTCTCGTAATGACAACTTGGGTTAAGAGTTTATGGTCAATGATTAACGATAGGAATTTAACTAAAACCTGGGCACCGGACGGCCGCCGGTCGTTTCACTGCCGCAGCCTCCGCCTCCGCTTCCGTCGCCGGAAGACGGTTCGGTGCCTGCA
>JAQIBZ010000147.1 GCA_027858815.1 Desulfobacteraceae bacterium | reverse complement strand
TAATATCAATAGTGGAAAGCTGAAATTCTTCGGCAAAAACCGGGTATTGTTTTTCGCAATCAGAAATGCGGCTGGGAGTCAGGATGTCAATGTCTGATTCAACAAAGTTTAAGACATTTAATAGTTCAGGGATATCCACATGCTTTGTCGTGAGACCGCCTCGCAGTACATTGTCGGAATTGGCCATTAATTCAATACCAAGGCCTTCTAAGTATGCATGCAATTCACCTGCCGGCAAAAACAGTGCCTGGCCGGGTTCGATGCAAAACAGGTTTAAAAATAATGGGGAAATAACGCCAATGTCTGCCGGATATTGACGGGAAAGCTTAAGAAGCCATTTGCCCGTGATATCAGCAGAATCAGCTGAATATATTTGTTCTGCATTTTTTACGGCTTCTGATATCACAGCAGTTTTTCGGGAATCCGGCAATTCCATTAATGACTGAAAAAAAAGTTTTAAATTTTTATTTTTAAGTGTTTTTATTTCATCAGCCAGGCTGAGCGGACAAAACCGTTCGAGCAGTTCAACGGCAGAAGCGGTTTTACGGAAGCCCTTTAAACCGGTAAAACGGGTGAGTGCACAGATACATTCCGGTTTGTGGCTGCAGTCTTTATAATTTCTTAACGGGTCATTGACAGGAATTTTGTTTTTGTTTTCCTGGTTAAACCCGCTTTTTGCCTGAGCAGCGTTTGGATGCGCCTGAATAGAAAGGGGTTGTTCGGCAGCAAGGATTTTAAACAAATAGGGAAGGGCGTTGCTAAACTTTTGAGCGATTCTTTTACCCAGAATTTTTTCAGGATAACTGCGAATGTAATCAGAAAGAAAAAACCATTTGCCGCGAATATTTATTTGGGATGAAGCCTTGGGATGTGCCCCCATCCAAAGTTCTGCCCAAGGATCCTTGGATGGAGATTCGTTCATCAGTTGTTGAATCGCTGAATAAGAGCCCCATGTATATTTTTGAATGCTGTTTTTTAGTATAAGCGGTTTGATCATATTAATACAAAAAACGACCGTTTTCATAGATGACTGATTTTTTCCCGGATGTCAGGTGTGCGGTGACCCTTTTCTTTTCCGTGTTCACGATATCCCAGTGAAGTGCGGAATCGTTAAAGCCTAAGTCTTTTTTTGCTTCTTTGGTTAATTCTGAAGGTTTTCCGCTGAAAGTATCTGAATAGGAGGCACCTAAGGCCACATGACAATTCCCGTATTTTCCGCCGTAGTTTTCATCAAAAAGTGTATTTGCCATAAACAGGTTTATTTTTGAAAAAGTTTTGTCAGTTAAGGAAAACTCTCCCAACTTGCAGGCACCGGAATCCATTGATAATTGTTTTTTAAGAAATTCCTTACCTTTTTCTGCGGTTGCGGAAACCGCTTTGCCGTTTTTAAATTCAATGCGGATTCCTTTAACATAATTACCGCTCCGAAACGATGGCTGATCAGCATAATATATTCCTTTTGTTCCGCGCCAGTCCGGGGAAATAAATAATTCAAAACTGGGTATGTTATGCCCAGAAATACCGATCCATCGGCGTTTATCACCTGGCGTAATTTCAAGATCAATATTGTCGGATTCAATATGATATTTTAATACGTTCATTCGGTTGAGCCATTTTTTGAGTGTATGTGCTTTACGGAACACAGATTCCCATTGGGCAATCGGGTCGGCACGATTTAAAAAGCAGGCTTTAATAATCTGATCTGTATAATCTTTAACAGACATCCCGGCATGGCTTGCCAGTTCAGCAGTAGGATACATACCCAGCGTCCAGCTGAAAAGGCCTTGGTCTTCACGATGGTCTAAGATTTCCCGCAAAGTTTTTCTCGCTTTTAATGAATGGGCAATTTTATTTGAGTCAATACCACTCAAGTGGGTCAGAGATTCAGGGCCGAGAATAGCAATGGCTCCATTTAAGTTTTTATATAATTCTTCTTCACCGGGGGGAATAAAAACCAGTTGATTTTTGGAAGACAGGGAATAAAAATTCTTTTCCATGACTGGTGTCTGCAAAAGACGATGAACCGGGTTAACACCCATTTCGATCAATTTCTTGTGGAGGATTTCTACAAGTTTTATAGCCGGGAGATCATATCGGATGACAATGATGTCGTTTCTTTTAATTTTTCCGTTGCGGGCGGTGCCAAGACCCCATATCAGGACATCCGCATAACGGTGAAGCTGTTTATCGGTAAGCATTATAGGTTTCTCCCAAACTTAAAGTTTGAATTCTAATAATAATTCTATATAAATTAAATTCGAATGACAAAGAAAAAAGCTACAAATCAAGGCACACAAACTTTGAGGAATGAGGCGTAGCTGGCCTACTCCGCAATGACGAATAGTGAAGTGTAACAAAGAGTTGGAGTTTTTTGCGAAGTCATTAATGGTGATCTTCTTTCAAAAAGAGCCTGTGATACTCACTTTCATTTAAGTGTGCTTTCATTAGCCGGTTGATCATAGAATAAATTTCTTCCAGTTCATCGTCTGAAAGTTTACTGATAAGTTTTTTCATCAGGCCATCATCGGAAAACATCTGCAAGTAACAAATCACTGTGTTTTCATCGGATTGCCGGTCCCATCCAAAACCTATGAAACCGTTATATTCTTCAACAAAATTATGTGAATACTTTTTCATGTCAAATTTTCTCGGATAATATTTTATTAATTAATATTTTAAAAAGTAAAAGCATTGAAAATTATCAATGGCAGCATTGACAACAAACTAAATTTATTCCATTGTAGTGTAAATGAAAAATTGAGTCGTTTACCTTTACGTCATGCATAACACTTCGAACATAATGAAAAAAAAGTTTCAGGTCAAGGCGACATTTCAATGTTGATCGTATTTCACGTAAAATTTATTCATATTTATTCATATATTTTTATATCGGGGAGGCACCATGGACTGGAAAACTGATTCGGATTTAAACGAGCTGGACACTGAACCATATTCTTCTTTCCAAAGTAATAAATCCGGAAAACTGTTTGATCGTCTTGAGCTACCGATTATATTGATCGGTGCGGGGCTGCTTGTGTTAGTCATTCTTTTTGTAGTGTTTATTCCCCAAAAAAATGAAATCACCATTGATGATTATAAACATATAGTCTCACGCCTGGATCACCTTGAAGACAAAATAGACGTCTTAAGCGGAAAAGAGATTGATCTCGAAGAATTTGATCCTTCAAAAAATCCGGTTCAATATCAGCAGGTGATTAACTGGATCAAGTCAAATGCAGAAGTTATTTCTGAAACAATGAGAAAAGTTGATGGAATTGAACAAGCATTAAAGGTTTCGCCTGTTTCAAAAACATCTGTGAGTGCAGCACCTGTAAAAGAAAAAAAGACTGCACCAAAGAAAAAAACAGCTTTGGTTTTAAAACCAAAAGAGATGCCTAAACCAGTATCTATCGCTAAACCCGTTGAAAAATCAAAACCAGTGCTTGCGTCCAAGCCGATTGAAAAGTCAAATCCGGTCAAGATAAAATCTCAGAAAGAAACCATGCAGGGAGTCATTAAAAAACCGAAACAAAAAACAAAAGCCGTTGCTCCGGTTCCGGATGTGCCTGAAACAAAAGTAAAGCCAAACTCGATTACAGTACCGGAACCAGTCCCTGCAGCAAAGCCTGAAATGTATAAATTCATTTTTCATCGTGTTGAAAAAGGTGAAACGCTTTATCGTATTTCTGTAAATTACGGTATCAGTGTTGATGAATTGCAAAATTTAAACGATAGGAAGAAAGATGATTTAATCATTGATATCGGAGAAGAACTGATTGTAAAAAAAGTGAAGCAGTAATGTTTTTCCTACATAAGGCGCAGAGCATGCTGCTCCGGGAGCCCGGCTTTGTAAATCTTTTTGACAGTATCCGATATATTGTATGTGATGTACCTTACGGACAATACACTGGTTTCGGAATCCCAGATTAGATATTTCGCCTGGTTGTTGCCGTCTCTGGGCTGGCCGACACTCCCTGAATTGATAAGATATTTATTGTTCGGGTCAAGCGGAAATATTCCTTCTTCCAGCGGGAGCCGTGTCAGGCGGTCTTTTTCCAGAATCAGGATCTCCAGGTCATGAGTGTGTCCGATAAAGCAATACCTTTCCACCATTTGTGACAAAGAATCTTTAATCTCTTCATCGGAAAGCTCAAATAGATATTTTGTCGGAGATTCCGGGGGAAACCCATGAACAAAACGTAAGTCGTCTTTTACAATGACATTTGGAAATTGTTTAATTCGTTCAATACTGGCCGCAGATAGCATATCAAAAGTCATTTCAATGGATTTTCTGGCGATCGGATTGAACAATGGTAAAAAATTCGGGTGAGTGACGCCGAGTTCGTGGTTGCCGGTTACGGATGGAATCTTTCTTGAACGTAAAATATTGATGACTTTTTCAGGTTCCGGTCCGTAACCGATGTTGTCGCCAAGACTTAAAATCGTATCCACAGAACATGCATCAATATCTTTTAAAACAGCTTCAATAGCTGTTGCATTGCCGTGTATATCAGAAAGAATTGCTGTTTTCATAAATCGCCGAATCATTAACCATTAAAGATTATCATACCGGATAATCATTATTCCCAACGGAATCGTTATCCCGTCAATATCGAAATTAATTACAACGGAATCATCTAACCAAAGCCTGTGTAAGGGAATTTCCAAAAATTAATATACCAAATTTTTCTACTTCCCTAAAACAATTTTGAATGTTTTCTTATTTGACGTTGACGCCGGTGATATCCTGATAAAGCTGCTGGTTTACGGAGTACGTCAGACCGTCTTCAAAATCGATCAATCTCTTTTTATACAGTTCTGCCAGTGAAAGATCAATCGGGGTAAATTCTTCACACCCGGTTTCCATTTGGCCTCTGATCTGATGGAGCTTTCCTTCTCTGATCAAATTGCTGATACGATTGGAATTTGTAAATCTCTCTAACGCAAGCACCTGACCGGTTTTATCCTTATTCGGCACCAGTCGCTGGGACAATGAAAGCAGCAGTGAGTCTGCAAGGAGCATGGAAATCAGATTCTGCTGGCTTTCCGGAAACATGTTGACGATAATTCTAATAACAGCCGTTGAATTGGCAGCGTTCATGGTACTGATGACCAGACTGCCGGTACGTGCAGCTCTAAGGGCAATTTCAAATGATTCCCTGTCCCGAAGTTCACCGATGACAATAACATCCGGAGATTGCCTGAAAATGGCACTCATCCCTTTTTCAAATGATTCCGTGTCTTTGCCGATTTCACGCTGGTTAATATTGCTTTTTTTGTGTTTATGAAGGTATTCAACCGGATCTTCAAGCGTGATGATGTTGCATCGACGGGTTGTATTAATGATGTCGACCATCGTGGAAAGGGTCGTTGATTTTCCATGACCGGCCGGGCCGGAAACCAGGATTAATCCCTGGGGTTTTAAGGCATAATCCTTAATCCAATCAGGAAGTCTCAGCTCTTTCATTGTTGGAAGAGTATCAAACAGTCGGCGGATGGTAATGGAAATGGAACCGCGCTGCCGGTAAAAATTTATTCGGAATCGGCCTAGGTTCGGATAGGTTGTTGCAATATCCAGATCATTGGTTTTCAAAAATCTTTCCCAGCCATTATCATCATTGGCCAGCAGTTCACGGGCGTATAATTCACAGTCAGCCGGTGTCAGAGACACGGTTGCCAGGCGTTTTATTTCATTACTGAGTTTAACAGACGGCGGCACGCCAACGGTCAGCAGCATATCACTGGCCCCTGTTTTGACCATGTATGATAGTAATGCCTCAATTTTAGGAGAAGTGTGTGTTTCACTTTTATCTTCAAGCGCAATGTTTTTAACGGTTTCGCCCCTGATGCCGTCTTCAAAACTTGATGATAGTAAGTTAAGTGCGGCTTCCATCATAAAAAACGGGACAACAACCGGTTTGATTTTAATCCCCATTGTAAATTCTAAGTCACTGATGGTCATGAAGTCCTGAGGGCTGACCATTCCGAGGATTAGCGTATTATTCTTTTTGTTGATCGGCAGAATTTTATACTGTTTGATTTTTTCTAGTGGAATAAGACTAATGATTTCCTGTGGGATATCTTTTTTAAAAATATTTACATTTGGAACACCGAATTTTTTTGAAAGAAAATCAAGCATGTCGTCTGTAGAGACAAAACCCATTTTAATCAGCAAAGATCCTAAAGGCATATCAACCTGAGAACGTCTTATCAGCGCTTGTTTAAGCTGTTCATGTGTAATCAGCTTTGAACTGACAAGTTCTTCACCAAGAAGGCCTTTGGGTGTGGGCTTTTTCACTGTACTTGTTGATCCGTCCGTCATTGATTGATCTCCTCGTTACTTCAGAAAATTGAAACAGAGTATAGATAAAAAATGTAAACAAAATAAACGGCCTTAAAAAATCTGAATTAAAAAATAATTATTTAGCATTAAGTGTATCCTTTTTTCAATAAAAATAAAGCATAAGATTCCTTTTTGGGTTATATTTAATTTATTCATAAAATACATTTAAAAATTACTCTAAATTTTGGGGGAATTGTGAAAATAGGAATTATTGGTACCGGTGCTGTGGGTGGTTATTATGGTGCATTGCTCGTTAAAAATGGTTTAGATGTACATTATTCGCCACCAGGATTATGGAAGTATTCGTTTAGGGCAATACGAGAAAAATGATATGGCGGCGGGTGTGACCAATGAATTAAAAACAATTGCAGCTGTTTTTTCACAAGCCGGAATCCCTATTCATTTGGCAGAAAAGAAAGGGTATGAAGAAATCAAGGATTCTGGCGTGCGTATCAGCTGGACTTTATCGATCGAGTGAATAAGGAAAATATTTAATTTTTTTTACTAATTATTGACTATTCTACCATCTAATATTTACTCAAATATAAAGCCCCGTACCGGTCCGGCACGGGGCTTTATTATGTTTAAAATTATCGGCCCTTAAAAGAGAAATCTTAATCCAATATATCCGGCATTATCTGATTTTTTCCAGTTTGTGTGGTTTTTAAATTTGATTTTAATATACCGGTAATTTGCGACCAGAGCAGCCTGGTCTAATACTTTCCAGCTGCATTCTGCTAAAACTTCCATAAAATATTTCGTGTCCACAAATGAAAGCGGTTCGGGTGCAAAGCAAAAACTTGATGAAAAAGTTATTGGATATTGATTTATTGTGGACTTGGAAAGGTCATAATTTGCATAACAAACAAATCCCAGATTAAGAATATCCCCGTCGTTATTTATTTTTTCAGCTTCACCCCCAGCGCCTCTGAATCCGAGTCCTCCGGTAAATCCATCGCAAAAAACTTCGTCTACAATTAATGCATTCAGGGAAATCATTTTATAGTCATCCGTGTCATAAAAGCCAGCGATACTCCCCATTAATTGGCTGTCTGCAACATCGAATAAACCGATAAATTCTGAATCCAAAGCGTTCTGATTGGCTGATAACCTGAAACTGAAATCATCTGCCATTGAAACATTTGTACAGAATAATAAAATGACAAAGGCGGGTATTACAATTGCAAATTTTTTCATTAAAAATTTTCTCCTATAATAAATATATTTTCTCCTATAATAAGTATAATAG
>JAQIBZ010000085.1 GCA_027858815.1 Desulfobacteraceae bacterium | reverse complement strand
ATTATTTGTAGCATGTCAAGATAGAGTTTTAGGGTTTTATAAGATAGCGATACAGCCTTATAAGTTTTCAGGATTCCAAAACTATTGAGTTTTTATGACAGGGGGGGGGTAGATTGAGAAAATAACTGTTAAGCTCCCTTAATCAGCGCCATAAAAAAATCGAATAATAAAGGTTTTTAAATAATTATACACCTTCATTTTTATAAATAATGGGGTATGATCGAGGTTAGTGGGTAATCTTTGAGCTCTTCTTCTGTAAATATTTTTTATGTTTTGCCGGATATTTTTTTGGTTATATTAGTATTGACATCGGCAGTAACAGATTTTGCTAAAAAAAAAATATATAATTACCAGACTTATCCGGCGATGATCATCGGATTGTTTATCGGCTTTTTGGTTGGCGGCCTTAAGGGGCTTTTGTTAAATGCCGCAGGACTTGGAACAGGTATTATTCTTTTATTGCCTTTTTTCTTGGTCCGCGGTTTGGGTGCGGGTGATGTGAAATTATTGGGTGCCATTGGTGCGTTAAAAGGGGCAGAATTTGTTATCTGGACCATGTTTTACACGGGACTTATTGGTGGTGCAGTTGCGATGGCCGTCATTATCTGGAGAGGTACTTTTTACCAGACATGGTTAAATATCTTTATTTTAATCCGTCATCCGCTCGGCTATCTTCAATCTCCCCCTTCATCCAAAACCGAAACGGATGAGCAGGCGTTGCAGTATATCCCCTACGGAATTATTATATCAGCTGGTTGCCTTCTAACTTTAGTGTCGCTGCAACTCTGAAATGACGCCTCTTTTAGCCATTTATTGCAATTGTATTGTTACAACGTGAGTCGCGTCGACTATCAATCTCCTCAAATCGCTTCTTGCGTGCAAAACAAATTACAGCACAATCTTTGGCCATTTCATCCTTGATGTAACGTTAGTCGTTATACAGTCAATCTACAAAATAACTATCTTTGTGTCTGAAAAATATTTATATGGCCAACTTAAGACGGAGAAAATATAATTATAATAAGGAAGAATCCGGTCAGGCAATGGTGGAGTTTGCAATTGTTTTTCCCGTCCTTTTCTTGCTTATTTTAACTATCATTCAGACATCGATGTCGCTGATTGCCATGCAAATGGTAAAGTATGCAGCTTATTGCAGTGCAAGAAGTGCTATTGTATGGATCAAAGAGGACAACATATCCACTGGTACGGTAATCGATAAAGCCAGTCAGGCGGCATATATTGCCTGTATCCCCATCTCTCCAAGTATTTCAATTGCTCAATTTTCAGAATCTTTTCCCTCGGGAGATCTATCCCTACCGGGGCTAATTGATAGTGTGGCTGCATATGGAAGCAAGTATATAATGTCCAGGTTATTAACACATGTAACAATTTTTAATTCCAGCGGTAAAAATATCTCCAAGCTCGATCAATCAGGAGTAAACGTTTATGATGATATAACCGTCGAAGTTGTTCATTCATATTCATTACGCATTCCAATAGTTAATAAAATTTTCTTTTGGACAAACCTCGGTGCCAGGCAGTCAAAAAAGGGATTATCTTTAGACCCGTATTCCTGGGCACCGAATCTTGGCAAACTCGGTGCGTTTGTTTATCTAATACCAATCCGTGCCAGGTGTACGATGACTGTTGAAGGCTTTCATCAGATAAAAAGCTGATTTTTTTATAAAATTGATTTTATATATCTTAATGAAATTACAAAGAATTACATGGATGCGGGTTGATAATGCGCGGAATTTTTAAGTGTGCTCGAAATATTCATGAAGATCGTGACGGACAGGCCATGATCGTCATCGCATTGGTTATGTTTACCATTGTTTGCTTTATTGCATTGACGGTAAATGTCGGACATCGAATTACCAAAAAGGTTGAATTGCAGAATGCCGCTGATGCGGCCGTAATGTCCGGTGCTATTTGGAACGCCCGTGGCATGAACATGATAAGCCTCCTCAATGTCGGTATGAGCGAATGCCTGGCAATGGTTATTATTTTTCGGGCGTATAAAAAAACGGTTGGACTATCTTATCTATTGGTCAAAGTAAATTATGGGGTGGCAGTCGCTTGTTGTGCTGCAACTGGATGGACTGGCATTGGTCTTGTGTGCTGTGTGGCAGAAAGGTATTATGCTTGGCTTTTAAGTACTGCTCTCCCCAGTTTTTTAGAAAAAGTTGGTAAGGCTATGACTGGTTTTGAAAAGGACGGCGGCCTTTTGTGGCAATGGATGAATTCCTTGGCATTTGTGGCGGACAAGGTAAAAATTGCTGTCCCTTGGGTTGCAGCCTATGAAGCCCATCATATTGCATTGAAAAACGGGGCTGGCGATTTAACGGGCGGTTTTTTGGATCAAGTAAACCTGCCATTTAAATTGCAGGTTGGTGCGCTGCTGCTCCCCCTTCCGAACCAGAACCTTCCGGCTGAGCTCGGCACTTTTCATGATCTTTGCGTGCAGACAAAGGACCAGGGATGTACTCAGTATCAAAAACAATCTCAGTTTGAACAAGCGCGTCTGGATTGGCATTCCCTTGATTTAACTGATATTCCATTTATAGGACATCTTTTGGGAGATCCGGAATTTAACGGGCTCGGCGTATCTCCAAATTTTAGCCTGCCTCTCGTTGGAAAAACATCGTTTCAGGATATGATTTTTTATATATACGGAACGGTTATGATTGGGGTCATGCCAAATCCTGGGTTAATTTATAAAGCCATGGTTTATGGATACAGTGAAAATATATGTTCCGGCCAACCGGTTAACGTTCCTATTAAAGAAAGTACTGGTAGCTGTAGCGAATGCGACACGAAAGAAAATGCTACCGTGAAATATTCGCCCGTTAATCGTGAAGATGAAATACAGATATCATCTCCTAACGTGAACACGTGCAACCTAACAGGCACTCAAAAGAAAGTGCCGGCCAATGCTTACATAGTTGATAAAAGACCGGAAATGGATGACGAGCCATGCATAAAATGTAATATAAAAACAATTGAATATTATCAGGATTGTGACTGTACTTTATCTTCCGACTGTTCGAATTGCGATGAGAACGATGAGAATGGAACTCGGGTGATAACAGAACATTACAGAACTGATTACAGAGTATTAGAAGAATGTTCCTATGAATCAAACCAAATAATTGATTCTGCTCCTCAACATAAACCCTTACCGTTAATGTTGGCTACGGGCTGGCAGGATCGTTTAAAATATACTGTTATTGTAAGAAACGACGACGTGGGAGATAAATTCCCTTTAGTATCCAGCGATTCGGATAGCGATACCTGGGCTACTGCACAGGCAGAAGTTTATAATCCTACAGAAGCCCATCTTTTTAATCAGGACTGGCAGGTACGGTTAAAACCATGGAAATTGGAAGACGTTGATTTTCGAATCGGCGGTTTTGATATCAGTAAAAAAATACCGGGTTTCAATAAAATCAGTCAAGGCGCCGAATCAATCATTCTGCATTAAAAATATGTTAAGGCCAAATGAAATATATCATTAAGTCTATCAGACGATTAGATATCGAGGAAACAGGGCAGTCTGTCATAGAATTTGCCGTAGGCGCATCGGTTTTGGTCTTCGTGCTTTGTGCGATAATGTATCTTAATGATATATATGGTTGCACAGCAAACGCAGGTGGCAGCCAGATACGGTGCGTGGAAATACTCAAGGGGCGAAGATTTGGGTAGTATCGAAAACAGCATCAAAAATAATTTTTTTCCCAAAAAAAAGGGGAATGTAAAGGTATGTGATCCATCTCTGGCTTTTTCAAATCCCTGGGATTATGATAGTGATGATAAGGAAAAGATTCTTCAAGCATTATTAAATATATTAGGTATCAGGCTTACTTACGGTATTGAAGTGTCGTATAATATGCCAATAAAGTTAGGTTCATTTAATTTAGAAAGCATCGGTATTAAAGAAGCGAAGATCAGGTCAGCGCATTTTATTGATGGTAACACATGGGAATATGAACGAACAACTATTCATGAACCTCTTGATATATTTTGGGATCAAATCAAAAAAGTTTTTAACAAATTTAGTGGAATGGGTAAGGGCCCAAAAATCCCATCATGGTAATTATTTGAAATGTCGGAATTTTTCCATTTGTTATAATTCATTTTTTGTAGATACGAATCATTGGGTCTGCATAAAGTGCCGCTATAGTTTATTTGCTCAGAATTGTTAAGACGTATAGCAAAATATAAAAAATTTATTTTGTTACAATATTAAAAAACTAAGGGCTTTTAAGATGAAGGTCATTAAATTAATCATAATTTTTTTAATTTTTATCGGTATTGCATGGTTCGGTGGAAATTTTGGGCCTTCATCCCAAAGCGATTTGGCAGAAGCAAAAGTGTTTGAACGTTTGTTTCATGTTGTTCAGGATATGCCGGAGTATCTTTATGCCGGCAGATCGACGGATAAGCCGCAAAAGGTTATGATAAACGGCATTACCACATACCTGGATGTGGAAAAAACCACTGATGACATAAAATCGGTATTTGATTTTTATGAAAAAATGATACCGCCTCAACCAATGGAAAGGCCGGATATTGATCTGGCGGATGCTGATGATCAAAAATTAAAAAATTCTCTAAAGGTGGCGAACCAATGGATCGATATGTTTGAATCGGTCCAACACATAAGGATTGAGAGAGATGATTACGGATTATGGGGCGCTTTTGAGCTTCATGATTCAAACCTTAAAATTGGCAGCAAAGCATTTTTTCCCAAACTTGAGGCAGCCGTCACGACCGGTCAAATTGGCGATCTTGGCACTGGCAGGGCGGTTATTGCCCTAAAGAACGGGAAGCAAGGTGAAATGACCTTGATTAAAATCTGGACAGACCGTGATTTTAACCTGAACAATTTTGCTCCCGGACCTGACGGTGATTTTCCGGGATTTGATATTGATGATGTGCCGCGGTATCCCGGTGATAAACGAATGATGTCTGTTGAGCAGAAAAATAGATCAACTATTGATCGGGTTGCCGCTTATTCGGGTAAAGGATCAATCGCCGGTCATATTCTTTTTTTCCATTCCAGGATGAAGGGGGCTGGCTGGCAGAGGAATATAGAAGTTGAGAAGGTGGTTCGTGAAAACGCCAATGATAGTCAGTTATATTACGCTAAAAATGGCCGTGATGTTACGGTACATATTCGGCCAGATGAAACACGGCAAAAGATTCTGACAACCATTATTGAGCGAAAAAATAAAGCGATTTAATTCAAAGATGTTTTTGTGAAGGATACTAACTAATACAAAGGGGATATTCATGAACAGACGGGCACTTCTTCTTATTGCTGGTGCGGTTTTTTGCGGGTTAATCGCCATGCTGCTGGTTAACCGGTATATTGCAACAAAGGAGAAATCCATATTTAAAGGGATGGATTTGACACAGATCGTTGTCGTCAGCAAGGATATTGAACCTGGAACAAAAATAAATCGAGACATGCTGACAACGGAAAAGATACCTGAGAAATATGTGCACGCCAATGCCATCAGTCCGGATGATATGGATATTCTTGTTGGACAGACACTGAACTTCCCCCTAAAGCAAGGTGACCCGGTTCTTTTTACCGATCTTGGCGAAGAGAGAATGCGGCTTCGTATGGAAAAACTTTCCAGCAAGGTGACAAAAGGCGAACGGGCACTGTCGATTCCTGTTGATATGGTTAGTGGTATTTCCAACCTCATCCAGCCGAATGACCATGTGGATATCCTGGGAACTTTTATGAATCAGGGAACAGGTGAGGAGGCCACTATAACGTTGCTTCAGAATATCACAACACTCGCCATCGGTTCCTCTATGTCTGGTGAAAATCAAAATGGTCAATCTTACAGCACCGTCACATTGCTGGTTACGCTTCAGGAGGCTGAGTTGCTCACTTTTGCTCAAGAACGAGGACGATTAATTCTAATTCTAAGAAGTTCGGAAGATATTGAAACTTTAAAGGCGGTTCCAAAAGTCACTTTTTCGGATATTTTTGAAGTTGAATACCGAATGAACATACAAAAAGAAAGGGATCGCATTGAAATAATCAAACAAGGCAGATCTGTAAGTAATTAATTGAAAACAAAGGGGGGATAAATGTACAAGAGTCTAATATATAATCGAATAGTTTGTTCGCTGGTTTTTGTTTTTACGTTGTTTTTTTTCCAGTTATCTATAGCAGGTGGCAATTTAACCCTCACATTGGGAGGGCAGAGAACGATTGACGCTCCGAACACCAAACGAATTGCTGTGGGAGATCCTGCGATTGCAGATGTCAAAGCGATAGAAAAATCGGACAAAATTCTCATAACCGCGCTGGGCGTTGGTCGTACCAATCTGATTATCTGGGACATGGAGGACCATGAACGGTCAATTCTGGTCGAAGTCATTGCAAAGGATCCAAAAGAAGTGGCGGCCAATGTTAGTAGACTGCTGGAAGGAATTGAGGGAATAAAGACAACTGTCATGGGAAATCGGGTTGTGATTGACGGCAGTGTTCTTTTGAAATCTGATCTTGATAAAATTACTAAAGTTGCTTCCCTGTATCCTCAGGTCACTAATCTGGCAATCATGAATCCCACTGTATTGAATATTATTACCAGTCAGATCAATAAGGAATTTGAAGATGCAGGATTAGAAAATGTTTATGCCAAACGCCTTGCTGATAAAATTATGATTGCAGGAGATGTCTCTGACGAGCAAACCAAGGGAAGGGCCGAAGAAATTGCATCAGCGTTTGATACCCCTATTGTAAATTTTATAGATGTTGGTGTTTCTCTTAAAAAAATGATTCTTGTCAATGTTGATTTTATCGAAATTGATAAAGGCAGCCTGACCAGCCTTGGGATTCAGTGGACAGATAGCACGGGGGCACTGGTAAAAGGAGCAGCCATCGGATCCGGAGGATATGGTGCGGGACATTCATCCTTTACCGGTACCTACGGGTTTAACTATTCCGCCACGATCAAGAGTATTCAGGGTGACAAAAATTCCCGGATACTCTCCCAGCCGAAATTATTGTGTCGAAGTGGTGAAAATGCGGAATTTATGGCAGGAGGTGAAGTGGCCATTCCCCTGATAACGCAAGATACAGCCGAAGTAGAGTATAAGCCATATGGCCTTCTTTTGAATATAGCGCCGGTGATTGACAAAGAAGATAATATTGCCACAGAAGTTGAAGTCGAACAGAGTTCGATCAAATTATCCGATAGCGGGGGCTTTCCGAGTTTTAACAAAAGCAGGGTAAAAACCTTTATCAATGTTAAAAGCGGTGAGACGATCGTATTATCCGGACTTGTAAGCAATGAGGATATGAAGGCCGTCCAAAAAATTCCGGGATTGGGGGATCTTCCAATAATCGGAGAACTGTTTAAATCCAGAATGTTTGAAAATAAGAACAGCGAATTGGTTATTTTTGTTACTCCGGAGGTGATTATGTCAGATCAACAAAAAGCAGTCGAACAAGTTGATGAGATGAAAAAGAAATATGACGCTGCCGAAGATGATGTGACGTTTCATTTGATGGATTAATTATTAACAATAACAAAAATACACGATCCAATGATAATAATATCAATACAGCCATTAGATAGACAGATTGAACCGCAAATAAAACGGATCCATAAATCCGAACTTAAAATCGGCAGGGCACCGGAAAATGATATTGTCCTTGAAGACAGCAGTGTGTCCCAGAATCATGCCGAACTCATACAAAAGAATAACGGGTATAATATTTGTGATTTAATAAGTACAAACGGAACATTAATCAATGATCAGCCCATCACACCCATGAAGAAAATCCCGCTTGATGACGGTGTGGGCTTTGTTATCGGCAAGTTTCTGCTCAAGGTCAATAATAACGTTTCTGCTGCCGAAGGACAATTTGACCAGCCTCGTTCAGGCTTAAAGACTATTATAGGAGATGTGTGCACCCCCGATTTTGAAGTATCAGATAAAAATAATTGCTACAGGAATCTTGAATATGTTGAACTCAAAAAAGAAGTACGTAATCGATTATTGTCAATAATCGATCTCCGACGGCTTGATATTAAAAAATTGAGTGATGATGAGTTGCGAAATCAATGTTTAAAAATTGTTCAAAAGATTATCAGGGACAAGAAACAAACGATACCGGCGGGAGTTGAAGAGAATGAATTTTTAAAAGATGTTTTGGATGAAGCGCTGGGTCTGGGCCCGCTTGAAGATCTTATTGATGATCCCAGTGTCTCAGAAATAATGGTCAATTGTCGGGATCAGATCTATGTTGAACAAAATGGCCGGTTAAGCCTTTCTCCGAAAATTTTTACTGATGACCAGTCGGTTCTTAATATTATTGCCCGTATCATCAGTCCTATTGGTCGCCGTATCGATGAAAGTTCCCCCATGGTAGATGCCCGGTTGAAAGACGGTTCACGCGTGAATGCGGTGATTCCGCCTTTGGCATTAAACGGTCCCTGCATTACCATTCGTAAATTTTCTAAAAATCCGCTGTCCGCCGAAGATTTAATTAAAGCCGGTAGTTTAAGTCGATCAATGATCGATTTTATAAAAGTTGGTGTAAAAGTCAATAAAAATATCATTATTTCAGGCGGAACCGTTTCCGGCAAAACGACATTGTTGAACCTGTTCAGTTCATTTATCCCTAAAGACGTTCGGCTTGTGACCATCGAAGACGCCGCAGAACTTCAGCTTCAAATGGATCATTTGATCCGGCTTGAATCCAGGCCCCCGAATATTGAGGGCAAAGGCGAGATTAAGATACGTGATCTTGTTCGTAATGCCTTAAGGATGAGGCCTGATCGTATCATAGTTGGTGAATGCAGGGGGGGAGAAGCGCTTGATATGCTTCAGGCAATGAATACAGGTCATGATGGCTCCATGACAACAGCGCATGCCAATACACCCCGAGATATGATCTCCCGTCTTGAAACAATGGTGTTAATGGCAGGTGAAGACTTGCCGAGCCGTGCAATTAGAGAACAGATTGCCTCGGCCGTAGACATCATTGTTCAGCAAACCCGTTTTTCTTGTGGTGCCCGGAAAATTACAAATATCACCGAAGTTATCGGGATTGAAGATGACCGGGTTATTCTTCAGGACATTTTTTATTTTAAACAGGAAGGGCTTGACGCTGATCAGAGAACAACCGGTAAATTCATTGCAACAGGGTGGATTCCGTTATTGTTTGAAGAGATGAAGCAGCGGGGGCTTGAATCAGATATGGATATTTTTCATAATTGATATTTAAGGAAGTGCAATGAATGACATGATGGTAAAGGCGATCATTTATATTATGATTTTCCTATCTGCAACATATCTGGCATGGATTATCGCTGGCTTTATTCAAAAAAAAATGAAGTCGTATGAGGATGCTTATGTGGATGGGGTGTCCAAATCCCTTGATGAAATTTTTATTTTCATGGATCCTAGAAAACTTTTTCAGTTGAATGTGGCAATTACGGTTCTTTTTTTTCTATTTGGCCTGCTTGTTTTTAAAAGTTTATACTATTCGATTATATTAGGTGTGATTGGTTTTTTTATCCCAAAGCTATATTTGCGACGGGCAAAAAATAAGCGCCATCAGCAATTTGAGAATCAATTTGTTGATGCGTTAATTTTGTTGTCAAATGCTTTAAAATCAGGGTTGACCCTTGTTCAATCTATTGAGGTCCTTGAAAATGAATTGGAACCGCCTATTTCACAGGAATTCGGGCTAGTCCTTCGGGAATATAGAGTCGGTGTTTCTTTTGATGAAGCATTGAAAAATCTTCTAAAAAGAATTCACAGTGAAGATTTGAATCTTATGGTGACGGCTATCAACATTGTTCATAGCATTGGCGGTAATTTAAGAGATATTTTTGATACAATAGCAAAAATGGTCACCGAACGGCACAAGCTCGAATTAAAAACAAGCGCATTAACCGCCCAGGGCAGATCTCAGGCCCTGATTGTCGGACTCCTGCCGATGTTTCTCGGCGGGGTCTTTTTTATTATGGACCCATCGCTCATTTTGCCGCTTTTAAATACAACCTTAGGGAATATCGGCATTGGTGCCATTCTGACTTTACAGGCGACAGGTTATATCATGATTAAAAAAATAATGTCGATTGAGGTTTAAGCTTTATGCTCTGGTTAATTTATATTCTTGTCGGTTTGGCCGTGGTTTTATTGCTTTAAGGGTGCAGTCGAATACAGTTGCTCAGGATAGAAGATGAATACGATAGATATCGTGAGACTGCTTTTGATTTGTTTAATCGGATAAGGCCTGCGGTTGAAATTCTGGCGGCTTACAACAGCAAACTCAAACTGGAAAAATATGAGGAAAAAGTAAAACAAAAATTAATCAAATCCGGAAATTTGCTTCAATTAATTCCCATGGAGTTTCTGGCAATCAAAGAGATTGCAGCCGTGTGTGGTTGTTTGATCGGTATTTATCTTGTGGTGATGATAAATGCGGCACCATTTTTTATTGTTTTATGCGGAATCATTGCTTTTTTTTTACCTGATTTAAAAATAAATGGTGTGACTCAAAAAAGGAAACGATCAATTTTTATTGATCTGCCGTTTTGTATGGACTTGCTTACATTAGCGGTTGAAGCAGGAATGAATTTTTCTTCAGGGCTGAATGAAGTGGTTGAAAAAGGCAAGGCCGGACCTCTTCGTGATGAATTGGATAAATTGTTGCAGGAAATGCGGTTGGGCGTTTCCCAGAAAGAAGCGTTGGGCGCTTTTGCAGGCCGGATTGATTTATATGAGATCCGGTCATTTATTTCAGCAATCAATCAATCAGAAAAACTGGGCACACCCCTTGGGGAAACCCTAAGGGTTCAATCTGATATCCGTCGGAATGAACGCTATCAAAGGGCTGAAAAAATGGCTCAGGAAGCTCCCATTAAAATGTTGGGACCATTAGCTTTGTTTATTTTCCCGGCCGTGTTTATAGTCATTTTTCTTCCAATTATTCTAAAAATAAATACCGGGGGATTTTGATGGCAACGTATAAGGTGGTTAACTTGATGACGGATCAGGTAATAGCCTGCCCGGTCTATCGTGCAAATTCATTTTTTCAGCGAATGCAGGGGCTTCTTGGTCGTTCAGCGATGAAGGACGGAGAAGGGTTATATATTTCCAAGTGTCATTCGATACATACTTTTTTTATGAAATTTTCGATAGATATCATATTTATTGATAAAGAATTCAGAGTAAAAAAGGTGATTACCTGTCTAAAACCGTTTCGATTAGCCTTTGGTTCGTTCGGCACAGCCGGAACCCTTGAATTACCCAGCCGTTCAATCAATAAAAATCCCTGCCGGCCTGGCGATCAGCTTGATTTTGTGGTAATATAACAGGAATTTCGATGTTTATGGACCAGACTTTTTCTATTGAAATCACGAAAGGTCCGTCACTGGGCCAAAAGTTTACATTTACAAAACAAGTGGTCAATATTGGTCGGTCCGCTGTTGATAATGATTTGATTTTAAATAATCAAAGCATATCCGTGCATCATGCCAGAATAAACTTTATAAACGGGGATTTCTTTTTACAGGACCTTGGAAGCTCTAACGGAACCAGCATTAATGGTCGTTTAATGGTCAAGAATGAGCGGGTTAAGATGGAAAACCGTGCTGATGTTTGTGTCGGTTCTATTCGCTTCCAGTTTAGAGCTGATTCAGATTTAAAGCGTGCGTCACAAAAAGATGCATTCATTGATAAAACAGTTTTGAAAAAAGCGGATAAAAGGCAATTTTTACAAAAAAAGATACCATCCGGGCCTAAAAAAAGTATTGTTTCAGAATTTATAAAAAAACCGGTAGTCCTTGTCGGTATTTGTGTTTTATTATTATTTTTAATTATTGTAAAAGGGAATAATTCTTCGAGCAGCAAGCTCGTTGCCACATCTGTCGATTGTTCCAATGATCCTGTAGCACTGCCTGCCGTCAAAAGCTACGGATATATGCCAAAGAGCGGAATTGACTTAAGAAAAGATAAAATTATTTTTTCATTTATCTCGAGTCCCGGCAGTGTTTATCTGTATTATACACCGTCGCTTATCAACTCTGTCAGTGAAGTGACCGTCTCTTTAAACGGAAAACAAATAGGCTCAGTACCAATGACAGGAGATGCTGCGGGAAAGGAAACCGGCATTTATCTTCCGCGAAACATTCTTTGCGCTGGAGAAAATCATATAGAATTTGACAACACCCTGAATCCTCCGGGAGATAGCACATGGGGTATTAAAAACGTATATATAAAATCGAAAACGGAACTCAGTTGTGATGTTGATGAAGCAAAGCGCTTAAACGATCTGGGTAATAGTGCATATGATGAAAAGTCAATCAGCATTGGTAATCTTTTTATTGCATCACAGTATTATTCAGAAGCACTTCTCTGTATGGACGCATGTACGCCACTGCCGACGTTTTATCCGGAAATCGGGAGCAGATTATTGCAGGTGAAAACGGAAATAATGGATCAGTTCAATAATTTTATGTTTTTATTTAAAAAAGCCCGGAAACTCAATAATAAAGAAAGCCAGATGGATCAACTGGAGAAAATTTTACTCCTTATACCGGATAAAAAAGACCCAAGGTATATCATTGCGGCGGATGAATTAAAAAAAAACGAAGCGCCTTTGAATAAAAAATAGTTTTCATAAATGGACAGGCCATAAAAATTTTTCGCCATTTCATTGTAATTTTTTTTAAATTTGAAATAATTTGCCATAAATAATTTTTTGATGCGGATGTGATTTAAAGAGACAATTATGTTTAAACTGATTATTCATGAGGCCGGGAGTGAGGAGCGAGAATGTTTTCTGGAGAAGAAAACCTATACTATTGGTCGGAGTGAAACAAGCGATATTATTTTATTCGATGAAGGCGTTTCCCGCCAGCATGCGCTGGTAAAATTTGAAAATGAACATTTTTTTATTGAAGATAGAAAGAACCGCACCGGTGTTTTTGTAAATGATCGGAAGATTACTCAGAAAACCATGCTGACCGGCGGCGAAATAATAAAAGTCGGTGGAACAATGGTTCAAGTAGCGAATGCGGACGATTCTGATCATTTTATAGACGGGGAAGAGCGGAATGAAGGTAAAACAAGTGTTATTTCAGCGGATGAGTATCAAAGTATCCTGCAAGCACCGAAACAGAAGATTGCAATTGAACCAAAAACACCCGCATTGAATGAGCATGGTATAGAACAGAGGGGAGAAGACAAGACGACTTTTTATGATATAAGATCGTCTTCGGATAAGTCAGTTCCCAGTTACAACAAAGTTGTTATTATATCAAATAAAGGGTATGGCAAAGAATTTATTCTAAATAAGCCTGAAAATTTTATTGGCAGGGAACCCGGTTGTGCGATTCAAATTGATGATAAAATGGCATCCGGTCAGCATGCGTTAATTAGTGTCAGGGGCACCGACTGTTATGTTAAAGATTTGAAAAGTTCCAACGGCACAAACTTAAACGGTCAGGCCATAAGAAAAGAACGGCAGATTAGGACCGGCGATGAGATTGAAGTCGGTTCCACAACGTTTCGGTTTATTCATAAAAATTCAATCCTTGAAAAGGATGCTGTTATATCACCCGATAAAAGAAAAAAAAATGGTTCCTCAAAAGGGCTGAAGTTTGTAATTGTTGTCCTCACGGGGGTACTTGTTGTTTTGCTCATGCTCGTTTTTTTCACTAAATCAAAACCTGAGAGCCGGAAGGCATCAGAACCAATCGTTGCAGAAACTCAGAAAGATGAAAATAACTCATCTATTGCAATGCAAGAAGAAAAATCCATTGAAAAAAAAGAACAGAAACGTGCTGCTTCTGAGAAGGAAGCCAGGAACGAAACCGCAACATTATATTTTTCAATGGCTAATCAATTATTGGCAAACCAACTCTGGCAATCCGCAATTGATCAATATAATAGCACATTAGTGATCAATCCGGAATTTCTGGAAGCAAAAGAAGCGCTCGAAAAAGCAAAATTTGAGATGCAGAACCAACAGATCATGGAAAAAGCATCAGCCCTCTTAAACGCCAATCAATTTGAGGAAGCGATAGAGCTGTTTCGACTAATACCTCTTGAAAGTGTTTATTATCAAACGGCAATGATAAAAATACCAGCCATAGAAAAACAAAAGAATGCGCTTGCTGCCAAAAAACCGTCCAAAAAAATTATACAGAAGGCAGTAGAATCTAAACCCGGGAACACAATGAAAGGGATATCTCGTCTCATTGGCGGAGCACGAGATCAATATGCAAAGGGAAATGTTCGGATTGCCATAGAAAATCTCGATGGTGTGTTACAAATGAAATCAACTCATATGGAATCCGTAAAATCTGAAGTGGCGATCCTTAAAGACATGATGATTAAGGTTGATGACGGGTATCATCGAGGATTAAGTTTATATAATAATGATGAGATTAGTCAGGCTTTTCAAATTTGGGCTGAAGTGCTCGATCTTGATAAAAAAATTATTGGCCAAAGAAACAGTTTCTTTTCATTGCAAATTGCAATGTATATTGCCGATGAATACACTCGAGAGGCAGAAAAGGCTTTTGAAAGCAATGAATATGAATTGGCTCTTTCTAAAACTATTCAGGCTCTTAAAGCACAGCCAAGTAATCAAAAAGCGATTGCAATGCAGGGTAAGCTTAACGCGACGGCAAAAAAATTATATGAAAAAGCATACATACTTGAAGATTTGGACACTGAAAAGGCGCTTGCTATATGGAAAGAAGTCTTAAATATTTGTCCACCATCATATGAATACCATGTCAAGGCAAAAAAACGTATTGCAAAGTATGAATAGACGATGTAGTGTGTTTAGTAATTAATACTAAATACTATATTTAATGCAAGGATATTATGGGAAGCCAATTTTCAGAAACAGTAAGAAGTTTTTTATCCCCTGTTATTTCATATCTGGATGACCCTGAAGTAACTGAAATAATGATAAACAGCCCTTATGAAATCTGGGTTGAAAGAAAAGGACGCGTTGAAAAAACTGATGCCACTTTTGATTCCCATGATTCATTGATGAGTGCGGTTGTCAATATCTCACAATTTGTCCAGCGCCGAATTAATCAGGAACTGCCTACCATGGACGCACGGCTGCCGGATGGATCTAGGATCCACGTAATATTGCCTCCTTGCTCACGCAAAGGTGTCTGCATGTCGGTGAGAAAATTTTCAAAAGATGCGTTAACTATTCAGAAGCTCGTTGAATATGGATCCATAACAAATGATGCGGTTGATTTTCTGCGTGCCTGTGTGGAGATGAAAAAAAATATTATTATTTCAGGGGGGACGGGTTCCGGGAAAACGTCTTTGTTAAATGCGCTTTCCTCCCTGGTCCCCAATCATGAGCGGATTATTGTGATCGAGGATTCGGCAGAATTGCAGCTTCAGCAGGATCATATCCTGCCGCTTGAAACCAAAATGGCAGATCGACAAGGCAGGGGTGAAGTGACGATTCGGGATTTATTGAAATCCACTCTCCGGTTGCGACCTGACCGTATAATCATTGGCGAGATACGGGGGGGCGAAGCACTTGATTTGCTTCAGGCAATGAATACAGGACATGGCGGAACAATGGGGACAATTCATTCGAATTCTCCATTGGATGCACTTTCAAGGATGGAGACGTTGTCACTTTTTTCCGGGATTGAACTGCCTTTAACAGCCATCAGAGCGCAGATTACATCGGCCATTGATATTGTTGTTCAAACCACTCGTTTTCATGATGGAT
>JAQIBZ010000077.1 GCA_027858815.1 Desulfobacteraceae bacterium | reverse complement strand
CGAAGGCAAGGTTGAAATTTTTGACGGGATAGGATATAAATTATTTTATAATCAGGATGTTTTGTAAAATTCCATGAAACTTTTACCCTGAATATTTAACGGAACCCATAGATCCAGATTTTTTACCGATTTTTTGAAAAATCTTCTGATTGCTATTGTATTCAACAGAGAGGTGCTGATTTTAACAGCGAACAATGTATCAACAAGATGCAACATTAAAATTGGAAGTTTCTGCGGTAGAAAAAAAGTTATCCGAAGAAACGACCGCAGCTAAATATCACCATCCTGCACGGTGTGGGAAGTTTTATTCCCTATCGTTCTGACTGCAACAAGCGCCCTCCCCCCCGCAGAGTCCATTAATAAATTTTTAAAAAAAGGTCATATGCAACCATTTGAGTAAATATGACCTTTTTTTATCACTTTTTTATCACTTCTACTTACGAAGCTTAAAAATAAATATTCTTAAAAATCAGAACAATGCATAATTAAACGTCAGTTATTTGAGTATTGGCATGATGTGTGAATCTCTTATATTTGTTGAAGCAAATACCTATATTTTTTTCAGATTATTCCCACTATCCCTAATCGCTTCAATTGTCAAACGCTGTCGTATTTTTAAGACATACAACTGCAATGCCGTAAGTAGATGAATATAAACCTAATCAATGGAGGATACATGCCATGCCGAAGAAAAAAACCATCCGGAAGATTGTCGGAATATCTGTTCTATCGCTGTCCCTGTTATCCGGTGCCTGTGCATCCGGGACTCCGCCGGTCGCAAAAATAGCAAACGTTGAAAACGCCATTACCCGGGCAAGGGAAAGCACCGCCATGACCTATGCGCCCCTTGATCTGAAACTCGCCGAAAAAAAACTGATGAAATCCAAAGCGCTTGTGGAAAAAAAAGAATATTCATCCGCCAACCAGCTCCTTGACGAAGCGCTGATCGATGCGAAATTGGCTGAGGCGAAATCCCGGTCTGAACAGGAAAAAAATCAGGCAGCGGAAATGAAAGATAGTATCGAATCAATGCGCAAGGAAATCGAATACAAATCCCAGACTCACTAATCCTATTACTATATAAGGAGACTATAGACCATGCCAGTCCTTCATTCTAATTTCAAAACAATTAAAATATGGCTGTTTTCAATTATTTTATTAACTGGTTTACTCATCGGGTGCGCTTCTAATGAAAAATTCCCTCCATTAGAAAGCGCCAGGCAAGCATATTCGAATGCCGAGGCCAATCCGGATGTGAAAACCAACGCCCCTGTCGCCTTTTACGAAGCCGGCAAAGCCTTGGAAAAAGCGGAAAAAGCCGAGAATCTGGATGAAAAACAACATTTAAGCTATCTGGCTGAAAAAAATTCGGAAATGGCCGTGGCATTGGCTGAACAAAAAATAGCGGAAAAGGAAATGTCACTTTTAAAGAAAGAAAAAGGGGAAGTGATACTGGAATCCCGCCGGGTAGAAATGGAACAGGCCAAGTCCGCCGCAGCAACGAGCGCCGGTGACGCCAGGGCCGCCAGGGAAGAATCCATGAAATTAAAAACCGAAGCCGAAACCAAAACCCGTGACGCCATGGCCGCCAGGGAAGAAGTTATGAAATTAAAAACCGAAGCCGAAGCCGAAGCCAAAACCCGTGCCGCCAGGGAAGAAACCATGCAATTAAAAACCGAAGCCAAAGCCCGTGAAGCCCAGGAATCGCAGGCTAAGGCAGCCCAACTCGAAACGGAACTGGCTAATCTGAAAGCCGTAAAGACAGACCGAGGTATGGTGTTGACGCTGGGCGATGTTCTGTTCGATTCCGGAAAATCGGACCTGGCCCCAGGCGCCAGGCAAACTATGGATTATCTCGCTGCATTTCTTAATAAATACCCGGACCGGAAAGTACAGATTGAAGGCCATACGGATAGCACCGGCAGTGCGGAGCTGAACCAGAATCTCTCCGAGCGCAGAGCCCAGTCCGTCAAAATTGCCCTTCTGAAAAAAGGCGTCAGCTTTGATCGTATCACAACGGTGGGGTACGGCAAAGACCGACCTGTCACCAGCAATGACACGCCGAGTGGACGTCAGCAGAACCGGCGGGTTGAAATCGTTATATCCAATCCAAACGAACCGGCTGTTCAGACAAAATAATCCGGAAGAATAATACGATTATCCTGCATGGCGGGGGAAATTTCTTCCCCCGCCTCTTTCAAATGCCGACTCCCTGACTGCAATACGCTCCAATCCCCGAAAATTCTTAGTCAACAACCCACTAGGAAACTAGTAAAAAAAGCGCCATGGCTATCAATCTGTTTCTATTTCCCACTTTTTCCTTTATTGCTTAACCTTATTAGCACCGATCTTTCTTTGCCTTTTTAGTCATTCATTATCAAATCGATCCCTTTATGGGATAAACCCCTCCCCTGCATTGACACATTTTAAGTTAATGGCATTGCCAGTTCAGAATGCGCTGGAAACCAATATCCTTCGCTGAATGATTCATCTGCCGATTGTAGTAAACTTCAATATTATTAAAAAGCACCTGCCGTGTCCCGGCCATATCCTGTGATTTATATTGTAAGGGATCGACAAACAAACCTTTTCCCCGCCAGATCGACAATGACCCCAAAAACGACTGAAAAAAAATCATATATGACCACAGGATAAATGTGACCATTTTTTCATGGCTTTTTACGGCCGCATCACATGTGCCTGTCAATTTTTTATAATTAAAAATCAGTATGATAGATGATTATGGCAGAGAGTCCAAGAACTGGCATAAAGATTGAAGATATAAAGTAACAATAGACATCCTCGAATTGCTCATTGACGCCGGATTTATTTCTCAATGCGATAAAAACAGGTTCCAGGTCATGACAGGTTTTGGGCATTTCAAGGCAGGCGATATCAAGAAATTGAGGGAAAATTAAGCTGAAATCCCGGCTTTCCTTTTTCTCCTTAACGGGTATAGCCGTCTGATTGGTGACCCCGACCTTACAGAGAATGGGGTAAAAGTTTATGACGCGAACCTGACCAACTTCCGGGATCACGTCGTCCACGGGCCCTGGGGGGTCGACACGGACGCTTTCAAAATTAATCAGTTTATGCATCCATATCAGGGATCCATGTACCATGGATTTGCCCGATCAGCGGGCCTGAACTACTGGGAGGCGCTTCTCTACGACAATGCGGGCAGCTTTCTCTGGGAAACGGGCAAAGAGACCACGGACCCCTCCATCAATGACCAGTTTGCCAGCGGCATTGGCGGGAGTTTCTTCGGGGAGGCCCTCTTCCGGATGGCTGGCCTGGTACTGGAGGGCGATGGCGGTAAACCCGGGTTCTGGCAAGAGCTGGGCGCGGGTTTTCTTTCGCCGTTCGCATTCACGGTCGTTACGCACTTGGAATCCAATACAGCACGTCCGTCCGGGACGCGCAATATCCCGACCGGGCTGACAGTCACCAATCGGTTGGAAGCATCAGCCTTGTTTACACGTTGCTTGGCAAAGCACGGTTCGGCGCAGTCGAGTGGCGCGGCGCTGATTATCTATAAGCAACTGAAGGTCCGTGGTTAAGTTTGATGATTTCTCAAAAAATAGCGTTTTGACGTCGATATATATGTATGGAATTACCCTCTGAAAACAACAGATAGATAAGGATTTTTATGATTAGATTCTTAATAACATGGGCAATTGTTGC
>JAQIBZ010000066.1 GCA_027858815.1 Desulfobacteraceae bacterium | reverse complement strand
GAACAGCAGTTTACGAAAAATTGATATTTTCGATCCCGTGAACGGGTACGAAAAATTTAAAAAATTTACATTGTTTTTACGAAAAACAAATCATAGATCTTTATTTGAGGTCAGTATTTTTTTCTGACTATGAGAGTATAACAAACACCCCAAAATCAATATGATTATTTGAAAATCCAAAAGGTTAAAATCGATCCAATGACAAAAGAAATCCAAAAAGCATTTGTTGTTTACTGCTCTCCCGCAGGCACCACCCGTCACGTAAGCCACATCATCACCAATCAACTCCAGAAACTTAAAATTGAGGTTATTGAATGTGATCTTAGCAAAAAATTCAGTGAGACCTCCATCATCACAAAAATCAACCGCGTTAAAAGTAACGCCTGCCTGTTTGTCGGCTCACCGGTATATGTTTCCCATGCCATACCGCCGGTGATGAATTTTATTGCCCGGCTGCCAAAAAAATCCCAAATGCCTGTGGTCCCTTTTGTTACCTGGGGCGGTGCCACCAGCGGAATTGCTTTATATGAAATGGGCAAGGCCCTGTCTGAAAAAAACATGACCGTTGTCGGCGGGGCAAAAATACTGGCCCTGCATTCCATGATGTGGCAAATGAAAAATCCGCTGGGAAAAAAACACCCGGATGAAACCGACGATCAGATGATCCAGAAAATGGTTACCGACGTACTGGATAAATTATCCGACGGTTCAAACGGTGCGATTGACCTGTCTGCGTTAAAGTACTACCCGGCAGATATTGCAGCGGAAATGGAAAAGACAACGCTTAAAAAAGCAAAATCGTACATGCCGAAACGCAAAGTGGATGAAGATGCCTGCACAGAATGCAAAGAATGCTCATCCGCGTGTCCGACAGATGCCATATCCTTTAATCCGTATCCTGAATTTGAAAAAAACTGTATTTATTGTTTTAATTGCGTGAGATTATGCCCGGAAGATGCCATTAAGGCGGATTTTTCAAAGACTGAAAAAAGAATCCGAGACCGGGCCGAACAATTCAAAGAGACTCCGCCTTCTCAGATTTTTTTATAAACTAACCCGGATAAACCGGAAAAGTTAAAAGTGAGCTAAAGTTTGAAGTGAGCTAAAGTTATGGTTAATGCCTTCGGCATTTTCAATTTTTATGTTAAAATTGATCGCGCGTTTCGCGCAGTCCTAAACTTTAGGCACTTTAGTTCACTTTAGACACTTCACACTTTTTGAATTATTGAAATTGTTTGCCACAAAAACACAAAAATCAGAGATAAGAAACTAAATTGTGCGAGTCCGCCTGCAAAAGAATAGGAAGAATTATTTTTCAGGCGGACTGAACTTGTACCCCACCCCATAAACCGTTTGTATCATCTTTTGACCGGAAAGCTGCTGGTCGAGTTTTTTTCTTAAATTTTTAATATGGCTGTCAATGGTCCGGTCATACCCTTCAAAATCATACCCCTGGACCATTGAGATCAGGTCGTTTCTGGAAAAAACCCGTTCCGGCTGTTGCATAAAAACCGTCAGCAATTCAAATTCGCTGTTTGTCAAAAAAAGCGCTTGATTGTTAATTGAGACATAATGCGTTAACTGATTTAAGGCAATGGGGCCGGCGATCAGTTGCTCCTGCACCGGTTCTGGCATCGCCCGACGTAAAACGGCTTTGACCCGTGCCACCACTTCCCGGGGAGAAAACGGTTTGCAGATATAATCATCTGCTCCGAGTTCCAGGCCGATCAGACGGTCGATTTCTTCTACTTTTGCCGTGATCATGATGATGGGAACTGTTGACGTTTTCCGGATTTCCCGGCAGATTTCCATGCCGTCTTTTCCCGGCAGCATGATATCGAGTATGATCAGATCCGGCATTGATTTTTGAATTTGCGGCAGCACTTCATTCCCATGGGAAATTATCGTCACCTGATACCCTGAATTTTCCAGATAATCTTTTATAATCCGGGCGATTTTCAGTTCGTCTTCCACCACCAGTATTTGTTTTTTTGACATTTTTTCCCTGTAAAATAAAATTGATGAATCAATAAAAAATATAAATCACCACAGAGATCACGGAGGATACGAAAAAAATGTTTTCAGTATTTTTCTCTGAGGTCTCTGTGATCTCTGTGGTAAAAATATTCATAAAATCATTTGCTTATTGGTAACTCGATTACTATCCGCAACCCGCCAGAGTCAACGTTTTCCGCCCAAATCCTTCCCTGATGGGCCTCTATGATGCTTTTACAGATCGAAAGCCCCAACCCGCTTCCGCCGCTTTCACGGGTTCTTGCCAAATCTGTCCGGTATAACCGGTCGAACAGGCGATTAAGCGATGCTTCGGCAACTCCCGGTCCGGTATCTTCAATAAATATATTGATATGATCGTTTGCCACTTCACCCACAACCATTACTGTTCCCGGAGAGTCTGCATATCTCACTATATTTTCAAATATATTGGCAAATACCTGGG
>JAQIBZ010000021.1 GCA_027858815.1 Desulfobacteraceae bacterium | reverse complement strand
CCGGATATAGAGCTTAAAAAGAGTGTCAGATATAAAAAAATCCATACTGTTTATCCATCCACCGCTTTCAAAGCTTTGCGAACCGTCGCCTGGTATTGCTAAACTGACCGGTGCTCTGAACGCTGCCGAGATTGACTGTCGGGTTTATGATGCAAATCTGACCGGCTTTATGGATTTGCTTCAACAGCCGGTCAAAGCAAATGATACCTGGTCAAAAAGGGCTTTTAGAAATATTGAAAAAAATATTAACGACTTAAGCTCAAAAGAAATTTATTCTAATATCGACCGCTATAAACGGGCGGTGATGGACATTAACCGGGTAATCCAGATCTCCGGTCGGGTTTTTGATGTTGATTTATCCCTTTCCAACTATTCATCGTCAATACTGTCGCCGGTGCGCAGTGAAGACCTGTTGCAGGCCGCTGAAAAGTTTGAGCGAAACCCGTTTTATGACAGTTTTCGTACAAGATTGCTCGCTTTGTTTTTAGAAAGAGAACCGGATATTGTCGGTTTTTCAGTTAATTTTATGAGCCAGGCGCTGTGTGCGTTTGCCATGGCCGGTTTTATCAGAAAACGGTTTTCCGGAATCCGCATTGTTTTCGGCGGTGGGCTGATTACTTCATGGATGAATATTCCGGGATTTAAAAATCCATTTGCCGGTCTGATTGATGATCTGGTATGCGGGCCTGGAGAGGATTTTCTGCTGGATATATGCGGGGGGGGAAACAAAATACTGCATAGTCTTACCCGTTATGATTATTCGGTATTTGAAATGGAGCGATATCTTTCCCCCATCCCGGTTATCCCTTACAGTACTGCCAGAGGATGTTACTGGCAAAAGTGTGCATTTTGTCCGGAAAAATCAGAAAAGGGCGGATATCAACCCGTTGATATCCGGGACATAGGTCCGGATCTTGCGCAACTGAACACTCCGGCCGGTCCATATCTTATCCATTTTACGGATAATGCCCTTTCTCCGAAGTTTTTAAAATATGTAATTAAAAATCCGCCCAAAGCACCATGGTATGGATTTGTCAGAATAACCGACCATCTGGCAGATCCGGATTTTGTAAGAGGTCTGAAAGCGTCGGGGTGCGTGATGCTCAAGCTGGGAGTGGAGTCCGGAGATCAGGCGGTGCTGGATGCTCTGAATAAGGGAATCGATCTGGATATCGTGTCAACTGTCTTAAATACACTGAAAAATGCAGGTATAGCCACATACGTCTATTTGTTATTCGGTACACCAGCCGAAGATGCAGCCCGTGCTCAGAAAACACTTGAGTTTACGATAACGCATGCCCATGCTATTGATTTTCTTAATCTGGCAGTTTTTAATTTGCCGGCATATAGCGAGGATGCCAGAGAACTTGATACGGTTGAATTCTATCAAGGAGACCTGTCGTTGTATAAAGGGTTTGTTCATCCCAAAGGCTGGAATAGGGATAAGGTCCGTCCGTTTCTCTCAAAAACATTTAAAAAATCACCTGCCATAAAAGCCATTCTCAATCATGATCCGCCGTTTTTCACATCCAATCATGCACCGTTTCTGGTGATGGGAAAAGAAAATCAATGGGATGTATCTGAGAATTAACTTGAGTTAATTTGTTCTGCTGGCTAATTTTAAATAAAATATTTCCGGCGTATTTCGCACCACTATTTCAATGAAAAGGAGAAATGATATGATAAAATTAGAAACCAGTATGGGGGATATCCTGATTGCACTTGACGAGGAAAAAGCCCCCAAATCTGCAGCCAATATCCTGGCGTATGTCAATGCCGGGCATTATGACGGAACCATTTTTCACCGTGTGATCAATGGATTTATGATTCAGTGCGGCGGAATGACTGAGGATATGCAGGAAAAACCGACCAATGCACCCATTGAAAATGAAGCAGATAACGGGCTGAAAAATATTTCCTATTCTGTGGCCATGGCCCGGACCTCCGATCCCCACAGCGCGACTGCCCAGTTTTATATCAATGTGAAAAACAACGATTCGCTGGATCATAAGAGCAAAACACCCGCCGGATGGGGGTATGCGGTGATCGGTAAAGTCGCTAAGGGGCATGGGGTGGTCAACAAAATTAAGGGCGTTGCTACAGGTAAAAAGGGCACCTATGATGACGTGCCGATGACCCCGATTGTTATTAATAAGGCATCTGTTGTCGAAGAATAATAATGGCTTCGTAAAAAGCTCAATATCTGTGTTGCGCTTCATTCTTCGTCACTGCGGAGTAGCAAGCTACGCCTCATTCCTCAGAATTTGCGCGCCTTGATCT
>JAQIBZ010000612.1 GCA_027858815.1 Desulfobacteraceae bacterium | reverse complement strand
CGTTTGGGAATGATGGTTTATGACGCAAGTGTGCTGGTCCCGAAAAGCGGAGAAACATTATATGCCATGTACGACAAACACAAACTGGCGGCCGGGAATCTGATCGGCTTCAGCGCCTCGGGCAACGGTGGCGCGACTTCCGGCAGTGACAACGCCGAAATATCCCTTTCAGCGGAGCCGGAGTATCAGTTACTGTCAGATGTGCTCCGGTGGTTTGACGGGAAAGAGGCCCCGACAGGTACAACGGTAATGGATTTTATGAAGCAGGCCTTTTTTTATGTCCTCCAGTTTGATGCGATTGGGGGCCTTGAATCATCTGACAGTATGAAAAACCAATCTTTGTTTGAAAACAGCGGCGTTTTGGCCTCGGACATGGGGATTTATCTGGTTGATCTATGGAAAGATGCGCTGGCCTTGCCGGAAGAAAGGCGTGCAATCAACGATTTCAACAGCGTTCCGCTCAAGCATTTACTGATGGATGCCGGCGTTAAGGATGTAAAATCCGGGCCGGAAAACATACACAACGGTGCTTCGTGGGTGGCTGCAGTGAGTGAGTATCAGTTAAGCCTAAACACCTTAAAACCGGACTTTCAGTTTCGGCTGGAAACACTGGCCAGCGGCTATGAACAATCGGATTTTATTTTTATTTTCGCGGATAAATCGGCCAGCTTAGACAGCATTCTCCCTGCAGGATTTCATATTGAAAGTACGGATTACGGCCAACTGGCATGGAACCTTGATGTATCGGTAAAAACCATTGAAGACAGCCTTATGATAATCGGTCGCAATCTTTTCAATTAAAGTGTCCAATTAAAGGGTTTGGCGGATCGAATTATCAACTTTTTATTTAAAACGGGAGAAAACAAATGTCAGATCAACCGCTAAGGATAATGGTCATTGATGATGAGAATATCGTGGGCAAACGACTTAAACCCGCACTGGAAAAAACCGGTGATATCGTTGAAACCTTTGAAGAGGGAGAAAAAGCGCTGGCCCGCTTTGCGCAGGAGCCTTTTGATATTGTCGTGACCGATATCCGTATGGAAAAAATTGACGGGATTGAAATTCTGGAACAGATACTCGCAACATCCGGGCGTACAAAGGTCATCATTATTACCGGTTATGCCACGGTTGAAATCGCCCGGGAAGCCCTGTCAAAAGGCGCTTTTGATTTTATTGCAAAACCTTTCAAACCTTCGGATCTGCGGGCAATTATCGAACGCGCATCCAGGGAATTGAGGTCTTGATGTTTACACCATATTTGTTGATGATGGAGGATCAAAATGTCTAATCATCCTGAAAAAATTGTGAGTTATGAAAAGGATTATAATTTCAGATTTCGTTATGAAACACTTCGTTCATTGCTGAATAAAAATGGCAGCGCACTTCAGATTTTAAGTGATCTGGAAGCAGACTTAAACCATATGCGTCATTATGACAAGCGGATCAAACGTCCGATTCAGCGACTGATAACCGAATCTCTGCTGATGGCTCAGGAACTGAACCTGATGACAGAAGATCACTATTCGGATCTGTATGAGGTCATTTTTCAGCTCAGGAATAAAACAGATGCATTGTTCTTGGATGATCAGCCGGATAGTGATCAACCGTTTGTCGTTCGCCTGGACAGCCAGGCATTACCGGAGCCGGAATTGGTTGGCGGGAAAGCCTTTGGTATATGGCGTTTCAAAAAATATTTTAAAGACCTTGTTCCTTCGGGGTTTGTTGTTACCACCGCCGCCTATAACCGGATCATCAAAGACAATAATCTTCAGAATCGTATCCGGATACTGTTAAATAACCTGGACGTCACTGAAGATCAGTCGCAGTTCAAATCCAGGACGCAGACCATCCGACGAATGATCAGGGAAACCACCGTCAGTGAAGAAATTGAGAATGCCATCAAAGAGCAGGCCGAATTACTTGATCAGGAATTTCCCGGCCGGTTGTGGGCCGTTCGGTCATCGGCAGTCTGTGAAGACGGCAAACATTCGTTTGCCGGTCAGTTTGACAGTGAACTGCAGATTAAAACCGAAGATATGGTTAAGGCCTATCTGCATGTGCTTGCCAGCCGGTTTTCGGACCGGGCGGTGAAGTACCGGATACATAATAATTTCAGTGAAGTTGACACGCCAATGGCGGTTCTTTTTATGCCCATGGTGGATCCGGCCGCGGCCGGTGTGGTGTATACCGCCGACATTAAGGACTCGGATTCTGATGCAATAGTGATCAGTTCCGTGCCCGGTCTGGCTAACCGGATGGTCAAGGGAGAGGAACAGGCAGATACCTTTCTGGTATCAAAAGGGTTCCCGCCAACGATCACCCGGATAATTCCGGCTGCCGGGAGCAATGAAACAGTCACAGATATAGATTATGTCGGCAATGACAAAATTGTTGAAATTGCAGAAATCGCAGGTCGGGCGGTTGATAAATTCGGCTATGAGCTGGATATTGAATGGGCGGTGGATAGAAACGGTCAAGTGCATTTTCTTCAGGCGCGTCAGTTGAACATCGGTGCTACCGATGATCCGGCAATCGACAAGATCTCTCAGAGAAAAGATACGCTGCCGATCATTGAAGGCGGTATGACGATATTTCCGGGCAGAGCGGAAGGACCATTAAAATTTTTAAGCCCCGGAGATGATTTGTCGGGTGTTCCTGACGGTTCAGTTGTTCTGGTAGAGCAACCCCGGCCTGAACTGGCTTCGATTTTGCCGAAAATTGCCGCACTCCTGGTGATAGAAGGCAATCCGGTCGGTCACCTGGCAACACTGGTCAGGGAATTTTCAGTGCCCTGCATATTCAGGCTCGGAGAAAATGCAAAAATACTGCCTGGAAAAAACATCATCAGTGTGAATGCAACCAAAAGAACTGTGTACGCCGGTATCCGCTGGCCCGGTATCCGGGAACGGGTGCTTGCCCGGATCGCCGCTGGAAACCGCCATCAGAAAAAGTCCGGTCCGCTTTATGATCTCGTTATCGGCTTAAATCTTCTGGACCCGGATGCGTCATCATTTAAAGCAAAATCATGCAAATCCGTGCATGATACCCTTCGGTTCATGCATGAGATGTCCGTTCGTTCCATGTTCGGTTTCGGTGACAAACAAAGCCGGGCCTGGAATAAAAAAAGCAAAAAGCTGCTCACCGGTTTACCGGTAAAATTCCAGTTAATCGATCTGGATCAATCCGTTGATAAAAATTTAAAAAATGTCGCTCCGGAAAATGTGGGAAGCGTACCTTTCAAAGCATTGTGGCGGGGTATTTCAGACAGCAGATTGTTCTGGCCGGAGCGCTGGGAAAGAGAAATGCGGGGGATGCCGTCAGATTTCAAGGAAACCGTTCTGGGCGGGAACAAAGGGCCGCGACGCGCTTCAGACAAGAATTATGCAATCGTTGCAAGAGATTATATGAACTTAAACGCACGTTTTGCTTATCATTATGCGATGGTTGATGCGATGGTGGGCCCGGGAACCGAGCATAACCACGTACATTTCCGGTTCAGGGGTGGCGGGGCCGCTGATGAAAACAGAAAACGGCGGGCGCGATTCCTGGAACGGGTTTTGCGCGAATTCGGCTTCGGGGTGGACCGCAGCGGGGACTTAGTAACAGCCTGGTTCCGGCGCTACCCGAAAAAGGATTCCGAAAACGCTCTTGAATTTCTCGGGCGGCTGATCGTTTGCGCCAGACAGCTTGACGCAACCCTCAAAAGTGATGCCGCCATCAAATTGTATGCGGATTATTTTATTAAGGAACAATTTGAGATGTTCGTATAGGATTAAAAAATGGACCAGCATATCACTGACATTAAAAATCCGGATATAGATTTTAGCCATGACCCTGAAAATATACCGCTTCACCAGCGGCCTTCAATCAGTATCCGGGCAAAAGTAGCGCTTTCTTTCTCCCTTTTTTTTATTTTATCTTTTACCGTGACCGGATGGTCTTACTGGATTCTCACGAAACTCGAGCATAAAATTGAGTTTCTGGAGATTGCGGATAGTTACATGGCTGAAATCCAACAGGCCCGACGCTTTGAAAAGAATTATCTGTTGTATCGCACGGATCTGGATGATGCGCTGGAGCATTTGAAAACCGCAGATGTGATTTTAACGCAAAACAGCGAAAAAATAGAAAAAATTCTTGGTAAAGATCATTTTGTAACCATGGTTAGCTATATGTCAAAATACCATGAGCAACTGGTTTTGCTGGGGAGTGCAAAAAATGATGCGGAAAAAGAGTTAATCGTTCCCAAACTTCGCCAATTCGGTAGCCAAATGGTTTCATTTGCCGGGGAATTTGTCGAAAAAGAACAGAATTCTGCCACGCGAATGCTTTTACTGGCCAAACGTATTCCCCTGTATTTCATGTGTGCATTATTTATTTTAATGATTTTTGTGTTCACGTTTTTAACCCGGCAACTGCTGATGACCCTGAACCGGTTTATGGAATACACGAAACGGATCGGGGAAGGGGATTTTTCCCCCATTCTGCCGAGACGTAAGTATAAAGATGAGTTTACAAAACTGGCTGAGGCCTTTAATCACATGATCAAGGAACTTGATCATAAACATAATGTCCTTTTGGAATCTCATAAGCTCCGGGCAATCGGAACGCTGGTGGCAGGCGTCGCCCATGAGCTGAATAATCCGCTGAACAACATGTTGCTGACTGCGTCAATGCTCATAGAAGATTTCCAGACGCTTTCAGAAGATGAAAAGATCGAAATGATCGATGACGTGATCAATGAAACCGAAAGGGCTCAGCGGGTGGTAAAGAATCTGTTGGATTTTGCAAGGGAAGGTGAAACTGAACTCGCACCCCTGGAAATCGATAAAATCGTTGAAGATTCGACCCGACTGGTTGTCAATCAGGTCAAATTCGCCAAGGTGGATCTGAAACTCGATTGTGAAAAAAATCTTCCCAAAATTCATGGCGATGAACAGAAGCTGAAGCAGGTTTTTGTGAACCTTATTTTAAATGCGGTGGATGTCCTGCCACCGGGCGGTGAGATCCGGATTAATGTAAAAAAAGACAAATCATCCGGTTATGTATTGGTGGTGGTTGCCGACAACGGTCCGGGCATTCCGGAGCATATCCAGGGCCGCATATTTGAGCCGTTTTTTACCACCAAAGGCCAGGCCAAAGGCACGGGTCTCGGTCTGTCTGTTTCCCGGGGCATTATCAAAAAACTGGGTGGGTATATCCATTTAACGAGCAGCGCCAACCAGGGAACCACGTTTACGGTCTCATTGCCCACCACCGATTCTCCTTCTGAAATCATGTCAAGATAAGTGATAACGTCATCAGTGAAAATGGCCGATTGAAATCCGTTATTTTTGGTGATAAATTTCCAGCACCTGTTTGTAATGATTCATCTCAAAAAATGCGATACGAAAAATGGCTAACAACGTAACCGAACATAAACACGGTGGTCTGAAACAGTTACCGGCCACAGCGATCTGTGGAAATGACATTACCTCCTCATGCCTCTATGTTTCAGCGCTTGCAATTATATATTCCGGCAGGTGGGCACCGGTAGCCCTTTTGTTTGTTGCCGGTGTTCTTTTTCTCTTCCGTTCGATTTATGCTGAAGTTGTTGGTGCTCTGCCTCTGAACGGCGGGGCTTATAATGCACTTCTGAATACAACGAGTAAATTCCGTGCTTCCGTGGCAGCCTGCCTGACCATTCTTTCGTATATGGCAACGGCCGTGATATCAGCCAGCGAGGCGATGCATTATGTACATACACTATTGCATACGCTTCCAATCGTATATGCCACCATCGGTCTTCTTTCGGTATTTATGATTCTTTCAATTATTGGAATTACGGAGTCTGCACGGGTAGCGGTCATCATATTCATTTTTCATCTGGCATCACTCACTTTTCTGATGATTATGGGGTTATTTTACCTGGCCACCCAGGGAATCGGCCTGGATATTCTTATCACAAACATGCAGACACCGACCCCCGGTGGCTTGAGAACCGCATTATTCTTTGGTTTTGCCGCCTCTCTGCTGGGTATATCAGGCTTTGAGAGTTCAGCCAATTTTGTAGAGGAACAGGCTGAAAATGTCTTTCCCAAAACATTGCGGAATATGTGGGTTGCCGTCAGTATTTTTAATCCCGGCATGGCGATGCTGGCGCTGGCACTGGTCCCTATAGCAGCAGTCCATAATCATGAAGAAGCGCTTCTGGCTTATATGGGGCAACTTGCCGGGGGTGGCTGGCTGTCAACGTTTATATCTGTTGATGCGGCGCTGGTTCTCAGCGGCGCAGTATTGACCAGCTTTGTTGGTGTGAATGGTCTTGTCCGTCGGATGACCCTTGACCGGTGTCTTCCTCAATTTTTTCTTAAAACCAACCGGCGGGGCACGACCCATCGAATTATCATTTCTTTTTTTATTCTTTGTGTATCAATACTTCTGATTACCCAGGGTGAACTCAAGGCTTTGGCCGGCGTTTATACCATTTCTTTTCTGGCTGTCATGGCATTGTTCGCGTTTGGTAATATTCTGCTGAAAATAAAACGCGCCGGTCTCCCGCGACCGCATCCTGGTTATCTGTTTTTGTCGCCATTATTGCTGTGCTTGCCGGTTTGATCGGAAATGCCATTATGAATCCGAGCTATTTATTTGTGTTTCTGGACTATTTTATCCCGGCACTTCTGGTCGTGGCTGTCATGCTCTGGCGTATTGCACTACTTAAATTCTGCCTGTTTATTATTCGCGCAACGATTTCCGGAATAACCAGTCGCCTGGCAGGAATGGCTCAAGCCATCCGGGGTAAGATTGATGAAATAAATTCCCAGCAAATTGTATTCTTTACGCGCGGGGATAATACCAGTAATCTCAACCGCGCGATGCTCTATGTGCAAAACAATGAAGATTCAAATAGTATCAAGGTGGTTATTGTTGTAAAAAACAAGGAAGAGGTGCCCCCTCACCTTGAGGAAGACCTGAAATTTCTGGGTAAGGCGTATCCCAGCATTAATATTGAATTTGTGGTTCTTGAAAATGTTTTTGGTCCCCGACTGATCAAGGAGCTTTCTCAGGAATGGAATATCCCGATTAACTTTATGTTTATCGGATCACCAGGGAATCACTTCATGCACGGCTTGTCGGAATTAGGCGGGGTTCGCCTGATTATATAGTTTTTAGATTTAATACAATCGGGGGACATCCATACCTATTTATTCTTTTTAGGGAACTGAAAGATATTATTATACCGGGATTGCGCCGAATTATTGGTCGTATTCAAGGCACGTCAATATTTGAAATGGGGTCACCCTTGATTTTTGATTTTAAAGAGCTAAAACGCGACACGATCTTGGACCTAATCAATAATCAAGGGTGACCCCATATTCTGTTTAAATCTGAAGCCAAGGCATACTATTCGGGGCAGGGGGATCTGGAATGGTATCTAGATAAAAAATTTTTGTTATGATTAATAATTCACAATTCAAGATGTGACACCAATTATTACAGGCTCAATACATAACAGAATTCTCATATGAGGTGTGATCTGGATCATGATACCGCATTCCAGAAAGCGGTAATTTGATTCTCCAAATATAATGAATTTCCTTTAGCGTCAACTCGCATATACGTCCCGTCTGCCTTGCCCATTTCTAATGTATCATCCTCTATGAGATGTAAATCAACAGGCTGTTGAAATATTTTAATCGGGATATGTTTTTACCTAAGTTGAGCGTTTTAATATCATTTGCAATCTTCCCCACGGGAGGATCGTGGGAACGAGAGGAAGGTGGGATCAAAAAACAGTTGATATTTGATTAAGCAGCTTTGACAATTCTTTTTAAAGTTATAGGTAACTCTTTTAAATCAAGGCGAATTGTGTCCCACAATATTTTATCACTCACTACGAAATATTCATGGACCACGAAGTTTCTCATTCCACGCATTTCGTACCATGGAATCTCTGGATACTTCAGACAAATATCTTCCGGCATATGAGAAGCTGCCTCTCCAATTATTATCAGATTGCGTATAACTGCGTCCACTGTTCGTCGATCTGATTTAAATGACGAAAAATCCATTTCTTTTGTATAATTTTGAATCGAATTAATAGCAGTTAAGATATCATGAATTCTGATTTCCCAATTCCTATGCGGCACGTAAAGATTCCTTAAGGATATGATTTTTCAATTCTTGATGCAATGCATCCCTTGTTGTCAAGTCGACTGAACAATCAAGAAGTTCTGACAACATTTTCTGCAACCTTACAAATTTAAAAAAGCCAACCTCTGCTCCAGGTTCAAAATCAACGATAAAATCAACATCACTATCAGGACCTGCTTCATTTCTCGCAACAGAGCCGAATAGATATAATTCCTTTACCTGGAATGCATTCAACTTATGTTGATTCTGCTTTAACTTATTAATTACTTCCTGTTTTTTTATCATTGACCATCCTTTTATATTAAATATGGCCTTAAAAACGACAATATATCACCGATGAAATTGATATTATCAATAAAATATACCACCATTTAATTTTGTAAGCAATTTTAATATTATATTACCCATTATTTCCACGATTCTAAAAAAAATCCCATATTCCTTTCTTCTCTTTCATTTTATTTAAAATTGGCACATATTTGAAGATAATAAAATCTATGCTGTCAATGATCTCTGTATAATTTAT
>JAQIBZ010000597.1 GCA_027858815.1 Desulfobacteraceae bacterium | reverse complement strand
AGTTTGGGCACTTTTTCAGGTATCAAAAAATAGGGCAGGCTGGTTTTAAAAAAACCGACCAGTGACTTAACGGAATACCATTTTCCGGGAATGCACGGGGCAAGAACGGACAAAAGAAGCGACCTTATCCCCGGAAAATCAATTTTTTCCATCATGCCGGTGGCGCAGCCGCTTCCGGAAAATCGATCAAGAAGGCTTTTCGGTCCATGCGAGAAAAACTCACTCTCACAAGGATCGACCTCATTTATCAGGCATGCCTGAAGTCTATTTTCCTGTTCCTGCAGGGTCAGATCAAAAAAAGATAAAACCCGGTCAATGTTTAAATCAACATAATTGTCGGGAAAAGAGGGTGCTGAACTGGTATACCCCGCATATTCGCCCTGGGTATCGTATTGGATGAATTTCATCTGCCGGCATAACCGATCTGTTTGGGAAACCCATGGAGAATAGCCGGTGGCGCGGACGCGATCAGACGTGCCTTCATCGCCCATTACCTTTGCCAGGCGCACAAGGTCGGCCTTGGGAATGGTATTGTCACGGTGGGCCCGCTTGATTCCCCGTGAATTGATATATTCAAGAAACACATTAATATCATGACGAATATCAGCCTTGTTAACCACAATGGTCAAGCCGTCCGGATTTATTTCAGCCAGATGGTCTAAAAGGTTTTTTTTCATAACCATCCTTTTAATCGCTTTCAACGCGGTTTGCTATTTTTATGACATGCCCCGCCTTTTTTGTCAGTTTCCGTATTTCCGGCAGCAGCGCCGGCGGAAATACGATAAACGCATCATTTAAGCTGATGAAGTCGCCGGTGGCGGCAAATTTTTTCTCAATCATTATTTTGAGGCTCAGGTCGCTGATTTTTGCCATCATGACATTTTGATGAATAATTGTTTTGTTTCTCCGCTTTATAATGAGGGCCGCCGTGTCTTTAACCCCTGCAAGGTGCTCATGAAGCCATGAAAAAACAGGGTCTTGTTTAATCTCTTCCATGCAGTGGCTTAATCTAATGAAATCGATTTTGCCTGTGAGCCTGCTGCCGGTGATTTGCATCCGACAAATCCGGGTGATGATTTCCAGACTTTTATATTCGACAAGGTTGAGGTCCACGGCAAATGTGTTCTCGTCCATGGCGGTTAAATAATCACCCGGTTTAAGACCGGGGCTTATGGTATCATTTTTGCCCGGGCGGTAATAAAATGTTTTGCCTGCAGCTGTTTTGGCAAGGCATCCCCGGCGCCAGCCTTTTTCGCACAGTGTTTCCATAAAATCCGAAACAGGATCAGGCAGATCACTGTCCGGAAAGGCCGTTTCAAACAAAGGAATCAGGCTTAACGGATGAAACCATTGATTTGCATCCATTCGGTCCAGAAAAAAATCAAGCAGCCTGCCAAGGGGAAGACTGTCGCTTTGTTTGGAAATTTTAATATTGTTTACCCACAAAGATGTATTCCAGGATTGCAGCTGCTTTTCAGTAAATTTTGCGTTATTTATCAACAAAACGCCGTCTTTGATATGCAGTCGTCCCTTTATATTTCCCGATTCAGCTTCGGTTTTTGATTCAGCCCCGGCTTTAGGCTCAGCGGATAAAATCTCCGCCAGTTTTTTTCGCAGAATGTTTTCGGGCGGCAATATGATCTTTGGACTGTTCATTTCTTTGCCCACAATCGGCGGCGGGAGGTGACAAGCAAATTCAGGCGGGAAGCAAAAGCGCTGACGTTCAAGGATTGTTTTTTCATCCAGAATCCTGTCCATTGATTCATCAAAAAGGAGAATACCGCGCCGGATAAGATTTTTCCTGACATTATCAAATACGGTTTTATATTTCTGATTAAATGTAATCCCCCAGGAATTACCCCCCATTGCCGGTTATATCCGGGTAAAAAAAGTAATATCAACTTCTCTTTTCATAAAAAGTATTAAATTCAGAAGAATACATTCTTTTTCATCCAACCGTCCCACAGCCTTTTTTACACCGGTATCTGAAAGGAAAACATGCTTCAAAAGATCCTGGGAGGAAACGTAATTTGCGGGAAAATCCCTGGTCTTACATATCACTTTTTTGTCCGCAGTGTTCAGGCCATAGGCGCACATGTTTTTTAGCATTTTTTCCGGTTTCATAAATCATTTCCTTGCATAATATGGTATTCATACCCCTGCTCACAGAGAAACAATTGCCGTTTCAGAGCAAAATCCTGTTCAACCGTATCCCGGCTTACAATGGTATAAAAATGCGCCCGGCCGCCGTCTGATTTTGGCCGCAGGATACGTCCCAGTCTCTGGGCCTCTTCCTGGCGGGAGCCGAACGTGCCTGAAATCTGTATGGCCACGGATGCATCCGGCAGATCCACCGCAAAATTGGCAACCTTTGAAACCACAAGGATTCTGATTTCACCGGTTTTGAATTGACCAAACAGTTCATCACGCTGTTTCTGGGGCGTTTTCCCGGTAATCAGCGGGATATCCAGTGCATCTGAAATCATTTTTAACTGATCCACATACAAGCCGATTATTAACGTCTGGGCGGTTTTATGCCGTTGTAGAATTTGCATGACCACATCCGTTTTAGCGGGATTTTCCGATGAAATTCTGAATTTTGCCCGGCGATTTGCAATTGCATAGGGCATGCGGATATCCTCCGGCAGCGGCAGGCGTATTTCACAACAGGAAGCCTGAGCGATCCATCCCTGGCCCTCCATCTCCTTCCACGGCACATCCACTTTTTTTGGGCCGATCAGGGCGAACACATCCTCCTCCTTGCCGTCTTCCCGGACCAGCGTCGCCGTGAGGCCGAGACGACGCCGGGCCTGGAGGCATGCGGTAACCTGGAATACCGGAGCGGGCAGCATGTGAACCTCGTCATAGATGATAAGGCCCCAGTCCCGCTGATCAAAAAGACCAAGATGCAAAAAATCGCCTTCCTTGTCCGGACGGTAGGTCATTATCTGGTATGTGGCAATGGTAACCGGCTTGATTTCTTTTTTCGCTCCGCTGTATTCACCGATCAGATCATCTCCGAGACTGGTCTTGTCCATAATCTCGGTCTTCCACTGCCGGCTGGCGGTCACATTTGTTGTCAGGATCAGGGTGGATGCCTGTAACTGGTTCATGCACGCAATCCCGATAATGGTCTTGCCCGCCCCGCATGGAAGCACAATCACGCCGGAACCGCCGCGCGCGGCACCCCCTGCATGAAAGGTATCGGCAGCCTGCTGCTGATACGGACGGAAAGCAAAACGGTTTCCGGCCAGGGTAAAATCGCGTATTGTAAATGCGGTTGTCTCTCCGGCGGAATACCCGGCCATATCTTCTGCGGGATAACCGATTTTAATCAGGGCCTGTTTGATTTTGCCGCGATTCACCGGCAGCACCAGGAATTGCTTTTGTGATATCCTGCTGGTGAGCAGCGGCGCAACCTGTTTGCTGCAAGATATTTCCTCTGCCAGGATCGGATCATCAACGCTTAGAAGCAGACTCTCATTTTCCCTGGTCAGATTGACACGCCCGTACCTGTCGGCAAAATCATTTATTCCGGTAAGAATATGTTCCGGTACCGGATATTTTGAATAACCTACAATGGTCCCGGTTATTTCGTCCGCTGAAACCCCGGCAGCGCAGGCATTCCATATGGAAAGCGGTGTTATCCGGTACGTGTGAATATGCTCCGGCGATTTTACCAGTTCGGCAAAACGCGACAGCTCATCTCTCGCCTGCTTATATTTCGGACTCCCCACCTCTACCAGAACCGTGTGATCGCTCTGGACGATCAGCGGATTGCCCGGATCAAATGTTGTCATATTGATTCATGTCACGATTTATAAAATAATTGACCAATAACAAGCTTGACAGAAAAAAGAATCTGTTTTTTTAACACAGGTGTATCGCATTATTTCTTTTATATGTCAATTTCCGTGATGCGTCGTCCATGATATAAAAAAATCACCGCAAAAATGCTAAAAAAGGAAAATTTCACCGCAAAGGCTCAGAGGGCGCAAAGAAAAGAAAAGAAAAGAAAAAAAGAAAGAAAAGCGCTCCGCGCAAAAAAAAGAGTCCTTCCGCGAAGCGGAGAAAATACCCTTTGCGAACTTTGCGGTGAAAGAATAAGAAATGAATACGACAAGGATGCGGTGGAAAGATGTCTTGTGTATGCTTTGGAAAGCCGGCGTCGTGTAAAGGAACAATTGAAAAAAATTGGCGGTATGGAATTCTATGATGTTCATTTCAGTTATATTGACAATGAGTCTCTGGAAGAAAAGTTTGTCAGTGTTCTGGAACAGGGCGGCGGATCTTTGATTCCGGAAGGTCCTATGAATTCGGGTACGATGCACACAGTTACCTTAGGTACGTCTGAACACCTCGGACTTTATCGATTGGAACTCCAGATTACAGGGGGCAACGGAAAACTATTTGATTCCGGTGCAAAACGAATCCTTATTCCCATGAGCAACGTGGGTGACATTCCGACAATTTCCGGCGAACTTTTTGCCAAATTTCAGACCGGTTTTTATTCCGACCCGGTAGGCGCTGGGGGTGGAGTGATTTTTCGTTTTTTTGAACAGGTAATAAAAAGGATTTCATAGATAGTGCCTGACCGAAAACATCTAAATCATGGTTGTCATT
>JAQIBZ010000219.1 GCA_027858815.1 Desulfobacteraceae bacterium | reverse complement strand
TCATCCATATTTTCTTTCCACTGGGCAATCCAGCCCGGCAGTCGGCCGATGGCGAACATAACGGGAAACATTTTTGTCGGAATGCCCATGGCTCTCAATAAAATTCCGCTGTAAAAGTCCACATTCGGGTATAGGTTTTTATCAACAAAGTACTGATCATTTAAAGCGACTTCCTCAAGCTGTTTGGCAATATCCAGCAGCGGGTCATTTATTTTCAGTTTGGGCAGCACCTTGTCACAGACCTTCTTCATGATTTTGGCCCGTGGATCATATGTTTTATATACCCGATGCCCGAATCCCATCAACCGGAAAGAACTCCGTCTGCTTTTTGCTTTTTCTACGGCTTCCTTGATTCCGCCGCCTCTCTTGTGGATTTCTGTCAGCATTTCAATAACTGCCTGGTTGGCACCGCCGTGAAGAGGACCCCATAATGCAGCGATTCCGGCTGAAACTGAGGCATACACATTGGCTCGTGAACTGCCCACGGTTTTAACTGCAGAAGTGGAACAGTTCTGCTCGTGATCGGCATGCAGAATCCAGAAAGTATTCAGCGCTTTGACGACATCTCTGTCAAGCTGGTAGGGATTGACAGGACTGTCAAACATCATATTCAGAAAGTTAGCGCAGTAGGTGTAATCCGTTCTTGGATAAATCACCTTGTGTCCTCTGGATATTTTGTAAGACATGGCGGCCATGGTTCGGATTTTTGACAACAGGCGGATGAAAACTCTTTCAAATTCCTCTTGAGTGGTGATGATTTCCGGATAAAAACTCCGCAGGGCATTTACCATGGCAGACAAAATGCCCATGGGATGTGACAGACGAGGAAAATTCTGAAAAAAGAACTGCATGTCTTCATGAACCATGGATTGATCGTTCAGCAAGATACTGGTCCGGGTGAGTTCTTTGCGTGTGGGCAGATGACCGTGCATAATAAGAAAAGAGGTTTCCACAAAAGAGGATTTTTCAGCCAGTTGTTCTATGGGAATGCCTCGGTGGCGCAGGATGCCTTTTTCACCGTCCATAAATGTGATTTTGCTTTTGCAGCTGCCGGTATTGGCAAACCCCGGATCATAGGTGATACAGCCGGTTTCCTGCCGCAATGCTCTGATATCAATTGCTTTCTCACCTTCAGTGCCTATTATAACAGGAAGCCTCAGTTCTTTGCCGTCGATAATTAATTTGGCATATTCTTTCATAATACAATCCCTTAACTTTATTTCATGCTGATTTTCTGCGGTCATCTGCTTAATATAAATTTTTAAATATACCTCATTATTTAGAGGCGGTCAAGATCGATTCCAAGTACTTTTATTTGTTGGTTTTTTGGTGAATCGGCAAGCCTGTAGGGTTTTAAATTTTGAACTTTAAAATAGATCAACATCCTTAAATAAATATAAAAGCAATCTTTTCAAAATTTAAAACGCTCAATTTAGTTTCTTATCTCTAATTTTTGTGTTTTTTTGGAAAAAAATTTTAAAAATTCAAAAAGTGTGAAGTGACTAAAGTGAACTAAAGTGTCTAAAGTTTAGGACTGCGCGAAACGCGCGATCATTTTTATCATAAAAATTGAAAATACTGAAGGCATTAACCATAACTTTAGCTCACTTCAAACTTTAGTTCACTTTTAACTTTCCCGGTTTATCCGGGTTGGGTCTGAGGGTGATCGTTCGTATGTTCTCCCGTTTTTAATCATTTCCCGGGCATGTTCGAGAATGGCGGTGGTAATCTTTTCGCCGCCGATCATCCGGGCGGTTTCCTCCAGTCGCTGCTTTTTGTTCAAAGGTGAAATCCGGGTGCAGGTCCGGTTGTTTTCAATATGTTTGGATATTTTCAGATGATGGTCCCCAAAGGCCGCAATCTGTGCCAGATGGGTGATACAAATGGTCTGGCAGGCTGCTGCAAGATTGGATAACTTTTTGCCGACAACCTCTGCAACTTCGCCGCCGATACCGGCATCCACTTCATCAAAAATCATGGTGCTGGTCGCTGCATCATTGGCGGTAATTGATTTTAATGCCAGGATTACCCGGGAAAGTTCTCCCCCGGATGCGATATTTGCGAGTGGTTTTAAATCTTCGCCGATATTCGGTGCAATCATGAAACATGCTTGTTCCATACCGGTTTCTGAAATCACATTGTTGCCGGCTGTCAGGTACAATGACGTCTTTGGCGTCGCAGGCGTCTGGGCAAAAGCTATTTCAAACCGGGTGTTCGGCATTTTTAACCGATTTAATTCCTGTTCTACTTTTTGAGATAAAACAAGAGACATTTTCCGGCGTTTTCTGGATAGCTTTTCGGTCAGCACCGTCAGTTGTTTGTGATTTTTGATTAGTTCCTGTTCTGTTTGTAAAATCTGGCCGTCTAAACTGCCATGCTCGGCAAGCGCCCGGTTAATGGTTTCTATGTGTTGAAAGACGGCATCAAGGGAGCCGCCGTATTTACGTTTTAAACGATTAATCAGGTCCAGGCGGGATTCGATTTCTTCCAGGCGCTGCTCATCAAACCGGATTTCGTCAAGGTAGGTGTTCAACTCTCTGGCAATGTCTTCAATGCGAAAAGCGGCATCGCTTAGTCCTTCGGCAGAGGCGTTTAATGCATCGTCAATGCGGGATGCATTATCAAGCTGCCGCTTGGCTTCACCCAGTTTTTCCGTGATTGCGCCTTCTTCGGTATACAGTGTTTCAGAAATACCCCGTACGGTATGATATAGCATTTCTGCATTTTTTAAGCGGGCCTGTTCATTTTTCAGCAGTTCATCTTCATTGTCCACGATGCCGGCATCTTCAATTTCGTTTTTCTGGAATTCAAACAGTTCAGACTGTTCCTGCTGTTTTAAGCAGGCGGTTTTTAAATGATCCAGTTTTTGAATCAGCGGCAGGATCTGGTGAAAGGCATTATAGGCCTGCTGTTGAAGCGGCATAATATCGCCGAACTGATCAAGGATCATCAAGTGATTTGATTCATCCAGCAGTTGCTGATGTTCATGCTGGCCTGAAATTGAGGCCAGATTATCCGTTACTTTGCTCAGAAGGTGCATGGGTGAAATGCGGCCGTTGATATAAATCCGGTGGCGGTCGGTTTTGGAGATAATTCGTCTGATCAGAAGGCCTTCGGAAGATTCAATATCCTGATCTTTTAGTATTTGTATTGCCGCACCGGATGCCGGGAGATGGAATAATGCTTCTATTTCAGCACTTTCTGCACCCGTACGGATCATTTTGGATGTCGCGCGGCTTCCCAGCAGTAAATTGATGGCATTGATAATGATGGATTTCCCGGCCCCGGTTTCTCCGCTTAGAATGGTCAGGCCATCGGAAAACCGAATGGTTAAGTCATCAATAATTGCAAAATTTTTAATGGTAAGTTCAGCGAGCATGTTTGTTTACTGGCAGGTGTGATTGTTTGCGTGATGAGAAGTCGTACATGGAGAGACCGCTTCCAGAATACCCGATAGTTTTTTTTCAAGAATTGAATAGGAATAAAACCGCCTGGCAATATTATAATTATGGCGGGTCATATCATTACAAGCAAGAGTGTTTTTTAAAATTTTTTTTGTCTTCTCCACCGCTTTTTGGGTAACATACCCATCCATCTCAATGACTTTAAAGCCTTTGGGCTTAATGTCAATGGAATAGATGGAATAGGTGTTCACCACAATGGGTTTGCAGAAATATATTGCCTCTAAAAATGCGTTGCCGAACCCTTCGTAGTTGGAGGGGTATGTTACCAGATCCGCATGAGGATAAACATCATCCAAGGTATAGATTTTTTCGCCATTCTTTGTGTGTCCTCTTTCTTCGCCGATTCGGTTAGAGACAAATACCGTATCCACCTTCATAATCTTTGAATATTCCTGGATTCGGTTTTCATAATCATAGCCTTCATCGCCGGAAGCATGGGAGATAATCAGTTTGGCTTTAAGGTCCAGTCGACTTATCAGTTCAATCGCATGCTCAATTCCTTTTCGTTTAATGACCCGGGTGGGTTGGAGAATAAAATATTCATCGTTTTTTACCTCGAAAGCCTGACGGACATCGGATGCATATTCGTCAAGCGGCGGCGGCGGATTGTCAAAATCCATAACGTTGGGAACAACAGTGGCAGAAGCGCCGGTCCTGAGCCCTAGTTGGTTGCCAGCGGAAGAGTTGATCACCACATGGTGAATCGATGGTAGATGTGGTGGAAAGGCCATATTCAGAAATTCCCAGATCGAATTCGTGAGAAAATTTGTCCGTTCCCAGAAGAAATCATGATGGTGGGCGATAACTGATATGCCTGTTTCGGATATGACTTCAGTCAGAGCCAGGCCAAGCGGGATATTCATAGGGATGGTCAGGGCATTTTGGGGAATCAGCAGGCTGATATCAAATTCGTTTATAAAATCATAAAGGTCGTCTTTTAACTCTTCTTTTATGGAATGAATTTTTGTTGTCGTTGACCGCGAGCGATGTCGTTTGCCAAAAGCGCTTTTGAAAATTTTTCGGATTTCAGGATGCCGAAAATGGGATTTTTCTGAAAGATAAGACCGTTCCGCAGGGGTTTGGAGTTCGCCGGCAAAATAAAAACACTTAAATCTCTGGTTATTAAAAATTCTGGACCATTTGTACGTTTCCAAAGAAACGCCATCCGTACCGGCAATTCGGGTGGAGACAAATCCGATATGCTGGCTGGTCGAGCAAAAAAAACATTCACATTCTTTGTCATGCTTTTTCACTGTTTAGAATCCTTAATTGTGGAAAAAAATTTTCAGGTAAAATAACCAGGTAAAATAACCAGATAAAATAACCAGATAAAATAAATTGACTGCCTCTTTGAAGAATAATACATATATTTCTTTTCATTATAGTTTGATAATCGAACTTGTCAAGTAAAGTGGGGTCGTATACAGGGTAAAATTGTTCTGACCGCAAAGCCCATTAACCATGGGCCTGTTGACGCATTGACGGTCGGCACGGTGGCCGACCCTACGATGCGTGTTGCCGTAGGGCGGGCCACCGTGCCCGCCAGTCAAATTGA